>NZ_CP121354.1:6555000-6651861 GCF_029674545.1 Mesorhizobium sp. WSM4904
AGGAGCCGTGATGCTCGCGACTGCCTGAGAGGGCGGCGCTGCCCCTCACCTGCCTGCCGGCATCCTCTCCCCGTAGAACGGGGAGAGGGACGCTGTCGCCGTCGATTTCGACAATCGCCGGCGTTGCAAGAAATGCGCCGAGGGTTGCGGTCAGCCACCTTCTCCCCGTTCTACGGGGAGAAGGTGCCGGCAGGCGGATGAGGGGCAGCGCCGGCATAAGCGACTAGACGCATTTCAGCCCGCCGTCCCGTAAAGCAGTCCGCTCGGGTCGATCTCCGGCTTGCGGCCGGCGACAAGGTCGGACAGGAATTTTCCCGAGCCGCAGGCCATGGTCCAGCCGAGATGGCCGTGGCCGGTATCGAGATAGAGGTTGCGGTATTTCGCCTGGCCGAAGATAGGAACCGAATTCGGCATCATCGGCCTTAAGCCGGCCCACAACAAAGCCTTCTTCTCGTCGAAGGCGCCCGGGAACAGGTCCTTGCCGGTGTCCAGGATGGTTCTGAAATCGCGCGGCTTGAACGAACGGTCGAAGCCGGTGAATTCCGCCGTCGAGGACATCCGCAAGCGATTGCCCAGCCTCGAATAGCCGATCAGCCGGTCCTCGTCCGCGCCGCCCATGGTCGGCCCTTTGCTCGCATCGTCCAGCGGAATGGTCGCGGTATAGCCTTTCACCGGATAGACCGGCAGGTCGATACCGTAGCGGCGGCCGATGAGGCCGCTTTCCGGCCCCATGGAGATGACTATGGCGTCGCCCGTGACCGGACCGGCGGAGGTCATGACAGCGCGCACCCGGTCGCCCTCGATATCGAGACCTTCGACCGTCGTGCCGAACATGAATTTGACGCCGAGTTTCTCGGCCGCATAGGCGGCGAGCTTGTCAACGAACTGCTTGGAATCGCCGGTCTGGTCGATCGGGGAATAGACCCCGCCGGCGATCTTGTCCTTCACGCCGGCGAGGCCAGGCTCCAGCTCGACCAGCCGGTCGCGGCCGACAATCTCGATCGGCAGGCCATGCTCGCCGAGGTATCGGTAGTTGTCGGTGCCGGTGTCCAGGCTTTTCTGCGAACGAAAGAAGTAGAGGATGCCTTTCTTGCGCTCGTCGTAACGGATGCCGGTCGCGTCCGAGAGGGCATTGATGCACTGGCGCGAATAGAGCGCGAGCCGGAGCTTGACGTTGGTATTGGCGCGCAGCCGCTCAACCGTGCATTCGCGCAGGAAGCGCAGGCTCCAGGCATAGAAATAAGGATCGAGGCGCAGCCTGACCTTGATGCCGAGATCGTGGTTCCACAGCCCGCGCAGAAAGGTCTTCAGCGCCGCCGGCGAGGCCCAGGCGGTGGCGTCGCCCGGCGAGACAAGGCCGGCGTTCGACTGGCTGGTGCCGCGCGCCGCCGCTTCATGGCGCTCGATGACCGTCACCTCATGACCGTCTTCAGCCAGATAATAGGCAGCCGCCGTGCCCACGACGCCGGCTCCGAGCACCAGGACCTTCATACCGCCCCTCGAGGATCATGCCAGCGGTGCATATCGGCCCACCGCCCTGAACGAGCCTCAATACCGCGTATGAAGGCGCTCTGCGAGCCCTTGGCCCAACAGCTTGCCGTGGCTAGAGCATTTCACCGTTTCACGGAAACGGCGAACCGCTCTATCTCTTTGTTTTGACGCAATTCCGGAAACCGCTACGCATTTTTCCTGGAATTGCTCTAGCTCCGCGCCGAGTTCTTGCCGGTCAAAATACGCTCCCAGGCCAGCGCATCCCTGACGATCTGGTCGAGATCGTCGCGCTGCGGCGTCCAGCCGAATTCCTTGCGGGCAAGGTCGGAATTGGCGACCACCGCGGCGGCGTCACCCGGGCGTCGATCACCCATGCGGACATCGAAATCATGGCCGAAGGCGCGGCGCACGCTGTCGATCACCTCCAGCACCGAATAGCCATGGCTGTAGCCGCAATTGGCGACGAGGCTCTCTCCGCCCTCGCGCAGCCGCTGCAGCGCCAGCCGGTGCGCCGCCGCCAGATCGCTGACATGGATGTAGTCGCGGATGCAGGTGCCGTCCGGCGTCGGGTAGTCCTTGCCGAAGACCTGCATGAAGGGCCGCTTGCCGAGCGCGGTTTCGCAGGCAACCTTGATCAGATGCGTGGCGCCGGGCGTCGACTGTCCAGTGCGGCCCTTGGGATCGGCGCCGGCGACATTGAAATAGCGCAGCGCCGTGTAGCGGATGTCATGCGCGAGCCCCGCGTCGCGCAGCATCCATTCGCTCATCAGCTTGGAGAGGCCGTAGGGCGATTCCGGCGCCAGCCGCGCATCCTCGCGCACCGGCTCCAGCCCGGCGCCGCCATAGACGGCGGCGGTGGAGGAAAAGATGAAATGCGGCACGCCCTCATGCACTGCGGTTTCGATCAGGGTGCGGGTCTTGCAGGTGTTGTTCTCGTAATAGCCGAGCGGATCGGCGACCGATTCCGGCACCACGATCGAGCCGGCGAAGTGGATGATGGCGTCGACCTTGTTTTCGCGGATGATCTGCCCGACCAGTTCGCGATCGGCGACGTCGCCGACGACGAGCTTCGCCTCGGGCGCCACCGCCCATTCGAAGCCGGTGGAAAGCCGGTCGAGCACGACGACGCTTTCGCCGGCGTCGAGAAGCTCCCAGACCATGTGGCTGCCGATATAGCCGGCACCGCCCGTCACCAAAACCGTCATCTTATACCTCGCTGATCAAGATTTATCGGAAACTGTCTCAACAGCCACCGTGCTGGAAACCCCGCCGCAAGCCCATTAAAGCGCGTCGAAATGGATACAGTCGACGCGCTTTACGTTTTGTTTCGATGCATGTCGTTCCCCAAAGCCGCTGTGCACTTTTGGGCGATATGCATTAGCCTCCCTGAATGTTAAGTCCGTAACAGTTCCTCCCGTCCGAGGCATCGTACTGAAACAAAACTGCATCAAACAGTCGGGAATAGGCCACTATCCGACATCGTTAGGAACAGGCCCGGGGCGTGGCATTTTGACCGGTTGGGGTCCGGTGGACGCGGCATGGGGCAGTGACTATGATCCGCCGCAAAATTGGGAAGCCGACATGAATTACCAGCGGTTCTTCGAAGATGCGATCGAGCAGCTCCATGCGGAGCGGCGCTACCGCGTCTTCGCCGACCTCGAGCGCATGGTGGGCAAGTTTCCGCGCGCCATCTGGCGTTCCAACGGCCGCGCCCAGGAAATCACCGTCTGGTGCTCCAACGACTATCTCGGCATGGGCCAGAACCCGGATGTGATCGCCGCCTTCCAGACCGCGGCGGGCAAGATGGGCTCGGGCGCCGGCGGCACCCGCAACATTTCCGGCACCTCCAACCCGCTGGTCGAGCTCGAGCATGAGCTGGCCGACCTGCACGACAAGGAGGCGGCGCTGGTCTTCACCTCCGGCTTCGTCTCCAACGAGGCCTCAATCTCGACCATTGCCAGGCTCTTGCCCAACTGCCTGATCATCTCCGACGAATTGAACCACGCCTCGATGATCGAGGGCGTGCGACGCTCCGGCGCCGAAAAGAAGATCTTCCGCCACAACGACGTCGCGCATCTGGAAAGCCTGCTGCAGGCGGCAGGGCGCGAGCGCGCCAAGCTGATCGTGTTCGAAAGCGTCTATTCGATGGACGGCGACATCGCTCCGATCCGGCAGATCGTCGAGCTCGCCGAGCGCTACAACGCCATGACCTATATCGACGAGGTGCATGCGGTGGGCATGTACGGGCCGCGCGGCGGCGGCATCACCGAGCGCGAGGGGCTTGCCGACCGCATCGACATCATCGAGGGCACCTTGGCCAAGGCCTTCGGCACGCTCGGCGGCTACATCACCGGCGCGAGCGCGGTGATCGACGCGGTGCGCTCCTATGCGCCGGGCTTCATCTTCACCACCGCGCTGCCGCCGGCGATCGCGGCGGCGGCCACCACCTCGATCAGGCATCTGAAGCGCTCGCAGGCCGAGCGCGACGCGCAGCAGCGCCAGGCGGCCAGAACCAAGCAGGTGCTTGCCGCGGCCGGGCTGCCGGTGATGGAATCGGCCACCCACATCGTGCCGGTGCTGGTCGGCGATCCCGAGCTGTGCAAGATGGCGAGCGACCGCCTGCTCGGCGTCCACGGCATCTACATCCAGCCGATCAACTACCCGACGGTGCCGCGCGGCACCGAGCGGCTGCGCATCACGCCCACACCCTTCCATTCGGACGCGCTGATCGCCGAATTGCAGGACGCGCTGGTCGAGACCTGGGACGCGCTCGGCATCCCCTACGGCGCCGCCGGCCGCCCCGCCGTCGCCGAGAGCGACCGCATCATTCCGCTCCTGGTGCCGAAGTCAGGCGGCTGACTTGCAGCTGTCGGGGCGCTGGCCGCCCTCCGCTTTTCGCTGTTCCTCGTTCTCCAACGTTGCGACGCTCCTAAGTCACGGCATGGATCCTAGGGTCTCCGCGACGTCGCTTCGCTCCTTGCTCCGCCCTAGGATGACGACGTCCATTTCGTCAGCCGATAATCGCAAACGTTGGAGATTGTCCGAGGCCGTCCTTCGGTCGTCATTCTAGGGCGTAGCAAGGAGCGAAGCGACGCGCGCAGACCCTAGAATCCATGCCGTTACGTCTGCCTAGGAACGAAGCGGTGCAGAAAATGGGTCCGCAAACAAACACTTCCCGCCCGATTGCGACCTCACATCGTCTTCATCCATTTCGCCAGGCGATGCGCCGCTTCCTCGAGCTGATCGAGGCGGCGGTGGAAGCATAGCCTGAGGAAGGCCTCGCCGCCCGGGCCGAAGGCAGTTCCGGGCGCCAGACCGACATTGGCGTTGTCGACGATGTCGAAGGCGGCGGTACGGGAATCGGTGATGCCGTCGACGGTGAAGAACAGGTAGAACGCACCTTCCGGCACGGTGAAGCGCGCCTTGCCGGTGGCACCCAATATATCGCAGACGAGGTCGCGCGCGGCGCGTGCACGCTCGACCTGCTCGACGATAAATGCGTCGCCCTCGTCGAGGGCCGCCACCGCGCCGCGTTGCATGAACTGCGCGACGCCCGAGGTCGAATACTGGATCAGGTTCTCGAACACCTGTTGCAGCGCCGGATGGGTCTTGATCCAGCCGACGCGCCAGCCGGTCATCGCCCAGTTCTTGGAGAAGCTGTTGACGAACAGGATACGGTCTTCGCTCGTGGCGACGTCGAGGAAGGACGGCGCGCGGCCGTGCCCATAGTGAAACAGCGAATAGATCTCGTCGGCGATGATCCAAAGGCCCTTTTGACGGGCGAGATCGAGGATCGCCTTCAGCGTTTCCTTGTCTGCGGTCCAGCCGGTCGGGTTCGATGGCGTGTTGATGAACAGAGCCTTCGTCCGCGGCGTGACGGCGGACGCGATCCGGTCGACGTCGCAGGACCAGCCATTGCCGGACTGGTCGAGCGTGACCGCAACCGGGACGGCGCCGGCAACGCCGGCGGCGGCGGCGAAATTCGGCCAGGCCGGCGACAGGTAGACGACCTCGTCGCCGCTGCCCGCAATCGCGTCGATGGCGAGTTGAATGGCATGCATGCCGGAAGCGGTGACAATGAACTCTTCCTCGGCGAAGCGCTTGCCGAAATGCCTGGCGTAATAGCGGGCGAGCGCCTGCCTGAGCTCGGGAATGCCCTTCTGCCAGGTGTAGAAGGTCTCGCCATTGGCCAGCCCGCGGGCGGCGGCATCGCTGATGAAGGAAGGCGTCGGCAGGTCGCCCTCGCCGGCCCACAGCGGGATCAGGCCTTCACGCAAACGGCCGTGGTTGACGACGGCGACAATGCCGCTTTCGGGCGCGGCGCGGGCCTCGGTGCGCAAGGTCTGGATCAGGGTCATGCAAGAATCCGTCCGGTTTTCCACGACTGCTAACGTCTTTTACGACAGCCGCAAACAGAAAACCCCGGCCGCGAGCGGCCGGGGTTTTGGTCCAGCGTGTTCTGTCTTCGAGACTACTTCTTGGCGAGCAGGTCGCGGATTTCGGTCAGAAGCTGGACATCCGCCGGCGGGGCCGCGGCAGCCGCGGGTTTTTGGCCTTCAAGGCGCTTGCGCAGATTGTTCACCATCTTGACCATCAGGAAGATGATGAAGGCAAGTATCAGGAAGTTCAGCACCACGGTGATGAAACTGCCATAGGCAAAGACCGCACCCTCTTTCTTGGCGTCGGCCAGCGCGGTCGAGTGGACGTTCGAGGACAGTCCAAAGAAATAGTTGTTGAAGTCCAACCCGCCGAAGATCGCGCCGACGATCGGCATGATGATGTCGTTGACCAGCGAATCGACGATCTTGGAGAAGGCCGCGCCGATGATGACGCCGACGGCCAGGTCCATCACATTTCCCCTGGAGATGAATTCCTGGAATTCTTTCAGCATTCGACCCTCCTTGCCATGACCGGCCGTGCTGCCGCCCCGGCTCTCCGGCGCCGACCCAAATCACAATAACAAAAACTCCCAGTTGCAAAACCGGAAAAAGGGCGAAGCCACCGGTTTGTATTTATCCGGTTCGTGTTTCTGCAGACGTCACCAACCACATATGCGTCGAAAGCCGCGATGGACTTGGGCTCCAAGCTGTGGTTGCGTCTAGAACGGGCGAGGAGCCCGTCAGGGAGGAAGTTCGAACCATGCAAGGCTGGTTCGTCGTCATCATCGCTATCGCCTATGTGACGTTGCTCTTTGCGATCGCCAGCGTCGGCGACAGGCGCTCGGTGGCAGCCGGGCTCGGCCGTGCGCGACCCTTCATCTATGCGCTCAGCCTCGCCATCTACTGCACCTCCTGGACCTTCTTCGGCTCGGTCGGCCTCTCCTCCGAGCGCGGCCTCGAATTCCTCGGCATCTATACCGGCCCGGTGCTGGTCTTCGTATTCGGCTTCCCGCTGCTGAACCGCATCGTCCGGCTGGCTAAAAGCGAGAAGATCACCTCGATCGCCGACTTCCTCGGCGCCCGCTACGGCAAGAGTTTTGCCGTCGCGGCGATCGCGACGCTGATCGCCACGATCGGAGCGGTGCCCTATATCGCGCTGCAGCTGAAGGCGATCTCGGGCTCGGTCAGCCTGATGATCGAGCACTATACGGGATCGCCGCCTTCCTTCGATCCATTCGTCAGCGACATCTCGCTGGTGGTCGCGATGCTGCTCGCGCTGTTTGCGGTGCTGTTCGGCACGCGCCACGCCGATGCCACCGAGCACCAGGACGGGCTGGTGCTGGCGGTGGCGGTCGAAACCGTGGTCAAGCTCGCCGCTTTCCTCGCCATCGGCCTGATGGTGACTTTCCTGATCTTCGGCGGCCCCGGCGACATGCTGGCGACGCTCGCCACGAATGCCGCGGTGCGCCAGGCCATGGGCTACAACACCTCCCTGGCCACCTGGCTGGTGCTGACGACCTTGAGCGGCTTCGCCATCCTGATGCTGCCGCGCCAGTTCTACGTCACCATCGTCGAGAATCGCAGCGAGGCCGAGCTGCGCACCGCGACCTGGGTGTTCCCGCTCTATCTCGTGGCGATCAACCTGTTCGTGTTGCCGATCGCCTTTGCCGGCCTGTCGCTGGTCGGCACCAGGACCAGCAGCGACCTCTATGTGCTGTCATTGCCGCTGTTCAGCGGCCATGACGTGCTCGCCATGGCCGCCTTCATCGGCGGTCTGTCGGCGGCGACCGCCATGGTCATCGTCGAGAGCGTGGCGCTGTCGATCATGATCTCCAACGACCTCGTCATCCCGCTGTTCGTGCGCCGGCTGCTCAAGACCGCATCTTCGCAGAACGAGGACTGGTCGACACTGATCCTGAACGTCAGGCGGGCGTCGATCTTCATCATGCTGTTCATCGCCTTCCTCTACTACCGCGAGAGCACCAACAGCGCGCGGCTGTCTTCGATCGGGCTGATGTCGTTTGCCGCGATCGCCCAATTCGCGCCGGCGCTGATCGGCGGGCTGATCTGGCGCCGCGCCAACGGCCGGGGCGCCGCGCTCGGCATGGTCGCCGGCATTCTGGCGTGGAGCTACACGCTGCTGCTCCCTTCGCTCGTCGGTCCCGGCTCCGAGATCGTCGTCCATGGTCTGTTCGGCTTCGAGGCGCTGAGGCCCCAGGCGCTGTTCGGCACCGTTGGCGAGCCGCTGAACCACGGCGTTCTGTGGAGCCTGTCGATCAACACGCTGTTCTTCGTGCTCGGATCGCTATCTCGAGCATCCGTGCCGCTGGAGCGCATCCAGGCGGCGATCTTCGTGCCGCGCGAGGCGGGCCCGATGCCAAGCCTGCGCCGCTTCCGCACCGCCGTCACCGTCAACGACCTCAAAGACACGATTTCCCGCTATCTCGGCGTCGAGCGCACCGAGCGTTCCTTCCAGTCCTTCGAGAAGAACGCCAACGTCTCCCTGCACGGCAAGGAACAGGCCAGCATGGATGTCATTCGCTTCTCGGAGCAATTGCTGGCGAGCGCGGTCGGTTCGTCCTCGGCGCGGCTGATCCTGTCGCTGCTCTTTCGCCGCAACGACCGCGATTCCAAGGATGCCTTCCGGCTGCTCGACGACGCCACCGAGGCGCTGCAGCACAATCGCGACCTGCTGCAGATCGCGCTCGACCAGATGGAGCAAGGCATCACCGTCTTCGACCGCGATTTCCGGCTAATCTGCTGGAACCGGCAATACCGGGCGTTGTTCGACCTGCCGGACGAGATGGGCCAGGTCGGCGTGTCGCTCGACCAGATCCTGCGCCACCTCGCCGAGCGCGGCGACATCCCCGCCGACCTGCGGGTGACGATGCTCAACCGGCTGACCAGCTTCGTCAGCCCCTGGCAGATGGAGCTCAGGACCAGCGGCCGTATCCTGGAGCTGCGCTCCAACCCGATGCCGGACGGCGGCATCGTCGCCACCTATGCCGACATTTCCGGCCGCGTCGAACAGGACCTGGCGCTGAAGCGGGCAAACGAGTCGCTCGAGCAGCGGGTCCGGAGCCGCACCGCCGAGCTCACCCGCGTCAACGAGGAGCTGGCGCAGGCGCAGATGCTGGCCGAGGAAGCCAACCTCAGCAAGACGCGCTTCCTCGCCGCCGCCGGCCACGACATCCTGCAGCCGCTCAACGCCGCCAGGCTCTATTGCTCTTCACTGATCGAGAAGGCCGGCAAGGGTCCGGCCGGCAAGGCCGCCATCAACATCGAATCCTCGCTGGAGTCGGTCGAGACCATTCTCGGCGCGGTGCTCGACATCTCGCGGCTCGATGCGGGGGCCTTGAAGCCCGAAGACACTGCCTTCAGCCTCGGCGGGCTGCTTGGCCAGATCGGCAATGATTTTCGCCCGCTCGCCGCCGAAAAGAAGCTCGGCCTGAAAATCATGCCGTCTTCCCTCGGTGTCATGACCGACCGCAACCTGCTTCGCCGGCTGATCCAGAACCTGGTCTCCAACGCCATCAAATACACGCGAGACGGCCGCATCCTCGTCGGTGTCAGACGGCGTGGGGAACTGGCCGAGATCCAAGTGATCGACACCGGCATCGGCATCGCCGGCGACAAGCTCAACACCGTCTTCCACGAATTCACCCGGCTGGACGAAGGCGCGCGCGAGGCCGAAGGCCTCGGCCTCGGCCTTTCCATCGTCGACCGCATCGCCAGGGTGCTGAGGCTCGAAATCCGTATCTTCTCCAATCCGGGCAAGGGCACGCGCTTCTCCGTCATCCTGCCGGTGGCAGCGGTCGTGACGCCGCCGCGCGAGATATCCAAGACGCCCGCGCGCGCGGCATCCTCGCTTGCCGGGCTCAACGTGCTGTGCATCGACAATGACGCGCGCATCCTCGATGGCATGCGGCTGCTGCTCGAAGGCTGGGGCTGCAGCGTCGATACGGCTTCGGGATCGGGAGACCTCGTACGGCCGGGCGCGCGAAGGCCCGATATCGTGCTTGCCGACTACCATCTCGACGGCAGCACCGGACTCGACGCCATCCACAGGCTGCGCGCCGCTTACGGCCAGGACCTGCCTTGCGTATTGGTCACCGCCGACCGTTCCAGCGAGGTGCGCACCGCCGCAGGCAAGCTCGACATTGCAGTGGTCAACAAGCCGCTGAAGCCGGCCGTGCTGCGCTCGATGATGGCGCGTGTCAGGGCGCTGGCGCCAGCGGCGGAGTGACGTCGCTGGTGGGACTTATCTCAGTCTTGATGTCCGAGGCTTTTGAGATAGGCGCAGAACATGTCGGCGAGTGCGTCCGAATACGCTTCGATCTCAGCTGACGTTCGCCGGCTTGCCGAGAAATCCGGTCCTACTGCCGCCAGTGTCGTGATGATGAGCTCGCCAGCCCTGGTGCGAACAGCGTCCGAGGCGGCGGGCAATGCCGCGCGCATGAAGTCCTCGACCGTGCGATCCGCCGAAGCTTTTGCCTCCTGCACTTCCGGCGCGTCCCGATAGAGCGGCGCGGCGTCGTTCAGCGCCACGCGCAGCGGAGCCTCCTCGCATTCCGAGCGGATGAAGGCGTGCACCAGAACGCGTATCCGTTCGAGCGGCGGCTTTTCGACATCCTCGAGAATGCCGCACAGAAGGTCGGTCGTCTGCCGCCATTCGTCGCTCTGCAGGCGGAACAGCAGCGCGGCCTTGTTGGGGAAGTACTGGTAGAGCGAGCCGACGCTGACGCCGGCTTTCTCGGCGACGCGCGTGGTGGTGAAACGCTGCGCGCCCTCGCTCGCCAAAACCTGAGCGGCTGCCTGCAAAATCGCCGCGACGAGCTCCGTCGCCCGGGCCTGTTTGGGCTGTTTTCGAGTGGAAATTGAAGGATTTGGGCGTTGGACCACGGCAGCGCTCGGGAATGCGAATTGGAAACCTGAAGGATTATTCGTATTTTCCAGGCAACACAAGAACGCATTCGACTGGAGCCCGACCATGACCACCCTGACCGCAACCCCGCTCGCGCCGTTGCTCGCCCGCCTGTTCAAGGAAGCCGCCTCGGCGACCAGCCCCGCCATGGCCCGGTACTCGCAGGAGGAACGGGCGCGCCTGCTCGGCAGCAAGACCGAATATCTCGATTTCTACGGCAGCCTGAAGGACCTTTGGCTCGCGGTTTCGCCGGAGACCGGCACGCTGCTCTACATGCTGGCGCGCAGCACCGGCGCGCGCATCATCGTCGAGTTCGGCACCTCGTTCGGCATCTCGACGCTCTACCTTGCCGCGGCGCTGCGCGACAATGGCGGCGGCCGCCTGATCACGACGGAGTTCGAGCCGTCCAAGGTGACGCGCGCCAAGGCCAATCTGGCGGAAGGCGGCCTTCTCGACCTGGTCGAGATCCGCGAAGGCGACGCGCTGGAGACGCTGAGCAGGGACTTGCCGGACCGAATAGACCTTCTGCTGCTCGACGGCGCCAAGGCGCTCTATCCGGAGATCCTCAGCCTTGTCGAGAGCCGGCTCAGGCCCGGCGCGCTGGTCATCGCCGACAATGCCGACTTCTTGCCCGAATATCTGCAGCGGGTGCGCTCGCCGGCAGGCGGGTACATGTCGACCCCGTTCGGTGACGACGTCGAACTGTCGATGCGGCTCGGCTGAACCAGCTCCGCCACAAGCAGACCAACCAACTCACGCTGCTCGTTGAGTGGCCGTAGGCGTTCACGTCAGCCAACGCGCCATCCCGGCCTTCGGGCCCCGTGCCCCGGGTCCTTGACGCATAGGTGACATCATGACCACATTTTCGTCCTCCTGGCGCGGGCTGCCGCGCCCGGCGCTGCTCGGCTTGTTCCTGTTCTTCTGCGCCGGCTTCGCCGACGGCGCGCTGGTGCCCTTCTTTCCGCTTTGGGCCAGCAGCGAAGCTGACATCCCTCTCGGCGCGATCGGCCTGCTGTTCGGCTGCTATGCCGGCGGAGAGCTCATCGCAGCGCCGCTGATTGGTGGCGTTGCCGATCGGATTGGCCGGCGGCCGGTTCTGATCCTCTCGTCGTTCGGCGTGGGGTGCGGCTTCGTCGCCCTGTTCCTCGTCCACGGCGCTGCGGCCACCGCGGTCGTGCTCATTTTGACCGGCATGTGCGAGTCGGTGCTGCATCCGACCATCCTCGCCGCGATCGCCGATGTCACCGAGCCGTCGGCGCATCCGCGCTGGTTCGGCATGGCGCGTGTCAGCTCGAGCGCAGGGCAGATCCTCGGACCGGCCTGCGGCGCCCTGCTGGCGCTCATGTCGCTCAGCACCGTGTTCCTCGCGGCCGGCGGCATGCTCGTTCTGGGCGGGGTCGTGATGCTGGCGGCGCTTGGCGAGACGGTCGGCAGCGGATCTTGCACAGCCGGCGATCAGGACGACGAAGAGGAAGGCCTGTCGGCGCTGCTGCCGGCCTTCCGCGACGGCCGCCTGGCAAAGCTGCTCCTCTGGGTCGTGCTGTTCGAGATCTCCGGCAACTGGATCGAGGCCGTCATCCCACTCTATGCGCAGGACGCCGGCACGCTTTCCCCATCCGGCGTCGGTGCGCTGTTTGCCTATGCGGCCGCGCTGACGGTCGGCTTGCAGATGCTGGTGAGCCGCTTTGCCGAGGCGCGATCCGCGCTCTGGCTGACCATCGGCGCGGGGCTCTCGACGATCGCCGCCTTTATCCTGCTCATTGCCTCGCCGGCGATGCTCTCGCTGCTTGCCGCGGTGAGCCTCTGCTCGGTGGCGCAGATGCTGGTCGGGCCGCTCGTCCCGACTGCAGTCAACGCGCTTGCACCGGCGTCAAGGCGAGCCTCCTATATGGCGGCATCGTCTGTGGCGGTCGACCTCAAGGACTCGCTCGGGCCCTCGATCGGCACCGCGCTCTATGCACTCGCGCCACGCCTGCCATGGGCAACCGGCATTCCGTTGGTGGCGATTGCGTCGCTCGGCCTCGGCGTGGCGATCGGACGGGCGCGGCATGTCCGTGGCGGGGCGACGTCGGGGGCAGGTTTCGACGCAGAGACCGCCAGGCCGGAGAATGGCGCGGCCTGGTCAACAGACCCGGCGATGGAGGAATATACTTGAAGCAAGAGGGGAGGCTTTAGCCCACCGGCTGCAGCGGGTCGCCGCCGATCTTGGAAAGCTGGATGACCGCCTGGGTGCGGCTGTCGACGCCGAGCTTTTGCAATATGGCGGAGACATGCGCCTTGATGGTGGCTTCGGAGACGCCGAGCTCATAGGCGATCTGCTTGTTCAGCAAGCCTTCCGCCAGCATGCCGAGCACGCGCGTCTGCTGCGGCGTCAGCGCCTGCAGGCGCTTGATCAGATCGGAGATCTCGGGATCGCGCTCGATGCCGAGCTCGACGCCGGCGGGCGCGGCGATGTCGCCGGCAAGCACGGCCTGCACGGCGGCGCGGATTTCCTCCATGCTCGCCGACTTGGAGATGAAGCCGGATGCGCCGAGATCGAGCGCGCGGCGGATGGTGACGGGATCGTCATGGGCCGACACCACCACCAGCGGCACCGAGGAATGGATGCCGCGCAACGAGATGAGGCCGGACAGGCCGCTGGCGCCAGGCATCGAAAGGTCGAGCAGCACCATGTCGATGTCTTCATTGGCAAGGACCAGCGCCTTGGCGCTTTCGAAATCGCCGGCCTCGTGGATGGCGGCGACATCGCCGACGCCGGAAAGCGCCTCCTTCAGCGCACCGCGAAACAACGGATGGTCGTCGGCAATGACGAAGGTGTGGCCCGGCGGCAAATATTCCTCCCCGGATCCCATCGTTGGTTATGTGCTTCTTGCGGGATCGCAATAATTATGCGGCGGCGCGGCGCGTTTTCAAGCAGCAAAGGCCGCGCGCAGGCTTTTCCCCAGCCAGATCAGGTCTTTTGCGGAGCCGGCTTCGCGCCACCGTCGCCGTTTTCCTTGTCCATGTCCTTGACGATGTCCATGAAGCTGCGGAAGAAGCGCTCCATGTAGCTCATCGTCTTGTTGAAGTCCTCTTCGCTGGGCAGGTTGGATTCGAGCCGGGCGGAGGGCGTATTCTCGAGCTTGGCGACGCGCTCGTCCAGCGCCTTGACCGAACTCTGCAGCCGGTCGATCTCCTCCTGGAAGGCGGCGCGCTCGTCGGCCGCCATCTTGCAGACGAGCTGGCCGGAGCGCTCCTCGCAGATCGACATCGCGCCGGTCTGGGTGTCCATGCGGACATAGCCGTTGGCCGACTTTTCGAGCCGATAGCGGTCGGTCTCCTCGGAATAGGCCGACGCGGCAACCAGCGAGCAAAGCGCCGCCGGGATCAGGATGTGCTGCAGACGCATGTTGTTCGTCCTCTTGTTCGTCCTCCATGAGCCGTTGAGCAAAGAATATCACAGGTTTGCGCCTGAAATGGGGAAGAGTGCGCAAGTACCCTTTCCCCCATGGTTGGTTCGGACTATAGCGCGACAATGTCTCAGATTATCTACAAGATCGCGCCCGAGGCGCTATGGCGCGAAGCGGAGCGCAACGGACGCTTTGCCGGAGCGCCGATCGATATCGCCGACGGCTTCATCCACTTCTCGACGGCGGCGCAGGTCAGCGAGACGGCAGCCAAGCATTTCGCCGGCCAGACGGACCTGCTTCTGATCGCAGTCGACGGTGCGCGGCTGGGCGAGGCGCTGAAATACGAAGTCTCGCGCGGCGGCGCCTTGTTCCCGCATCTCTACGCTCCACTCGACCTCGACGCCGTTCTTTGGGTCAAGCCGCTGCCGCTCGGCGCGGACGGCTCGCATCGGTTTCCGACGCTGGAGGACGAATGAGCGTGCTCGACCGGATCGGCCAAAGACTGCTTTTCTCTTTCGATCCGGAAACCGCGCACGGCATGTCGATCGCGGCGCTGAGATGCGGCCTGCCGGTTGCCTCGCCTCCCAGCCAAGACGCACGACTCAAGGCCAGGCTTTGCGGGCTCGATTTCCCGAACCCGCTCGGCATGGCGGCCGGCTATGACAAGAATGCCGAGGTGCCGGACGCGCTGCTCAAGCTCGGCTTCGGCTTCGCCGAGGTCGGCACGATCACGCCGCTGCCGCAGCCGGGAAACCCGAAGCCGCGCATCTTCCGGCTGACGGCCGACGAGGCGGTGATCAACCGGCTGGGCTTCAACAATGAGGGCCAGGCTGTCGCCGAAAAGCGGCTCGCGGCGCGCAAGGGCCGCGGCGGCATCGTCGGCGTCAACATCGGCGCCAACAAGGACAGCGCCGACCGCATCGGCGACTATGAGCGCGGCGTGACCCGCTTCGCGCCCTACGCCTCCTATCTCACCGTCAACATCTCCTCGCCCAACACGCCCGGCCTGCGCAACATGCAGGCGCGCGAGCAGCTCGGCGAGCTGCTGTCGCGCGTGACTGCGGCGCGCGCGACAGCGTCGGCGCAGCCGCCGATCTTCCTCAAGATCGCGCCGGACCTCGTCGAAGCGGAATTGGAAGACATCGCCGCCGAGGTCGTCGAGAAAACTATCGACGGGGTCATCGTTTCCAATACGACGCTCTCGCGGACGGGGTTGCGGAGCGCAAGCCTCGCGAGCGAAGCCGGCGGGCTGTCGGGCAAGCCGCTTTTCGAGCGCTCGACCGCGGTGCTCGCCCGGATGCGCGAGCTGCTCGGTCCGCAGATGGCCATCATCGGCGTCGGCGGCGTCGACTCGGCGGAAACCGCGCTTGAGAAGATCCGCGCCGGCGCCGACCTGGTCCAACTCTACACCGGCATGATCTATGCCGGCCCGGCGCTGCCAGGCCGCATCGTCGCCGGCATGGCGCGCTTCGCGGATCGCGAGCGGCTCAAATCGATCCGAGAGCTGCGCGATACAGGCTGCGCAAACTGGTCCAGACGACTCTGACGAATTCCCACGAACCAGGAGACAGGTGATGGCCGAGGTTCTGAACTCCGTCGTAGACTCGATCGGTCGAACCCCATTGGTCCGGCTCGACAGGCTGACGGCGCAGGCGGGCGTCAAGGGCGGAATCCTCGCCAAGCTGGAATACCTCAACCCGGGCTTTTCAAAAAAGGATCGCGCGGCGCTTGGAATAATCGAGGAAGCCGAAAGATCCGGTGCCATCAAACCGGGACAAACGGTGGTCGAGCTGACCTCCGGAAACATGGGCACTGGCCTCGCGATCATCTGTGCGGTCAGGGGCTACCCTTTCGTCGCAGTGATGTCGAAGGGCAACTCCGAAGAGCGCGCGCGGATGATGACGGCGCTTGGCGCGGAAGTGATTCTGGTGGACCAACTGCCAGGGTCGATGCCGGGGCAGGTATCAGGTGGCGATCTGGCGCTTGTCGAGCAGACCGCCAGGGCGGTGACGGCTGAACGGGGCGCGTATCGCGCCGATCAGTTCCATCGCGACGGGAACTGGCTTGCGCACTATCACGGGACCGGGCCGGAAATCTGGGACGCCAGTGATGGCGCCGTCGATGCATTCGTCGACTTCGTCGGCTCGGGCGGAACATATGCGGGGGTAGCGAGGGCACTCAAGGAACGCAATCCCCTGATCAAGTGCTTCATCGTCGAGCCTGAGGGCGCCGCAGCCGCCGCGGGAGAGACGGTCACCCAACCTGAACACCCCATTCAAGGCGGCGGCTATGCGATGCCGGACCTGGCATTCCTGAAGAATGTGCCTGTCGATGGCTATCTTCAGGTTTCCGGTGACGAGGCACGTCAGGCCACGCGCTTGCTCGCGCGCAGCGAAGGCATCTTCGGCGGTTTCTCTTCCGGAGCGAATGTGGCCGCTGCGCTGCGTCTTCTAAACGGCGATCAATCAGGCAAGACGATAGCCATCGTCGTTTGCGACTCCGGGCTGAAATACCTATCGACCGACCTCTGGAGCTAAAAAGCAACACTGCCCCCCGCTGCCCTCGGCGACATAGGCGATGCCAAGACATGGCCGACGCTAAAATGCCGTGCGTACCCTGAGCCGCAGCACCGCCAGCAGGCTCAATCCGCGCACCAAAAGGAAGACGTGAAGTGCTGCCCACAGGCCGCTGTTGCCGAAGGCCGGCGCCAGCGTGATGAGGGCGGCGCTGAAGGCGAGGAACGACAGCAGCATCATGTTGCGCATGTCGCGCGACCAGGTGGCGCCAATGAAGACGCCATCCATCTGGAAGGCCAGCACGCCGCTCAGCGCGGTGAAGGCGGCCCAGGGCAGATAGGCGTCGGCCGCAGCGCGCACATCCGCCGAGGTCGTCACCAGCGCCACCAGATTGGCGCCGGCCGTCAGCAGAACAAGACTGGCGACGGCCGCCAGGCCAAAACCCCAGATCAGTGTCAGCCGCACGGCCTGCCGGAAAGGGGTGGCCGCCTGCGCGCCGATGGCGCGGCCGGCCAACTGCTCCGCGGCGGTGGCAAAACCGTCGAGGAAATAGCCGGCGACGAGGAAGAAGTTCATCAGCACGGCGTTGGCGGCGAGCGTCACCGTGCCGAACTGCGCGCCCTGCCTGGTGAACAGCGCGAAGGCGGCGAGCAGCGAGAAGGAGCGGATCATGATGTCGCGGTTGAGCGACAGCATGCGCCTGTAGGCCGGCAGGTCGAGGATGCGCCGGCGCGACGGCCGCTCCAGCCTGCGGAAGCGGCTGAGCACGATGGCTAGGCCGAGCAGCATCGCCAGGAACTCGCCGGTGACCGTCGCCCAGGCAACGCCGGCAACGCCCCAGCCGAGCTCGAGGCCGAGCAGGAAACAGAGCAGGATGTTGATGCCGTTGAGCACGGCCTGCAGCATAAGGCCAAGCCCACCCTCGCCGCGCCCCAGCACGTAGCCCAATATGGCGTAGTTGACGAGCGAGAAGGGAGCGGCGAGCAACCTGATGCGGATATAGACCGACATCGCCGCGCTGACGCGCGGCTCGGCGCCCATGAACCACTGTCCGGCCACCGCAAAGAGCGGCGCAAGGGCGGCAAGCGCGACGCCGGCGACGACCGCAATCAGCACGGCGCGCCAGAGAACGGCCTGTTCCTCCAATTGATCGCCGCGCCCGAACGCCTGTGCGACGAGGCCGGTGGTGCCGGAGCGCAGGAAGTTGAATGTGGTGAAGACGACGTCGAACACCAGCGCGCCCGCGGCCAGGCCGCCGAGCAGGGCGGCGTCGCCGAACTGGCCGACCACGCCGGTATCGACGATACCGAGCAGCGGCGTCGTCAGATAGGCAAGCGTCATCGGCACCGCAATCGCCAGCACCGAGCGATTGGTGACGTTGAAGGATCTGGCGTTGATCTCGGTCGCACCCTTGTCCAAGGACTGCTGCCTTAATTGTTGCGGCTTGATCGAAGAGCCGATGTGCCCCAGTTTGCCGCTGCCGCGCAATCGCTAACCGGTGACGGCCAACCGAATTCCAGCTCTGGCGCAGGCTGCCCATCATGGCTTTGCAGATCGTCCACCACCCCGACTACGACGCCGGCTTTGCCGTCAACCATCGCTTTCCGATGAGCAAGTATCCGTTGCTGATGGCGGCCTTGCGCGCCCGCGGCCTGGCCGTTCCGGAAGCGCTTTCGATGCCGGAGCCGGCGCCGGCGGCGTGGCTGAAGCTCGCGCATGCGGCCGACTATGTCGACCAGGTGCTGGCCTGCGAGGTGCCGGCGAGGATCGAGCGCGAGATCGGCTTTCCGGTCGGCCAGCGCGTATCGCTCAGGGCTCAACTTGCCACCGCCGGCACGGTGTTGGCGGCGCGGCTGGCGCTGAAACACGGCATTGCCTGCAACGCCGCCGGCGGCAGCCATCATGCCAGGCGCGCGCAAGGCGCGGGCTTCTGCACCTTCAACGACGTGGCCGTCGCATCGCTGGCACTGCTTCTCGAGCGTGCAGTCGAAAACATCCTGATCGTCGATCTCGACGTGCATCAGGGCGACGGCACGGCGGACATCCTGAAGGATGAACCCCGCGCCTTCACCTTCTCCATGCATGGCGAACGCAATTATCCGGCGCGCAAGATCGCCTCCGATCTCGATGTCGCCTTGCCCGACGGCACCGGCGATGCCGCCTATCTCGACCGGCTCGGCGCCATCCTGCCGGAACTATCGGCAAGCGGGCGATGGGATATCGCCTTCTACAATGCCGGCGTCGATGTCCATGCCGAGGACCGGCTTGGCCGGCTGTCGTTGACGGATGACGGCCTGCGCGCCCGCGATAAGGCGGTGATCGGCCATTTCCGCGCTCGCGGCATCCCGCTGTGCGGCGTCATCGGCGGCGGCTATTCGACGGACGTGCCGGCGCTTGCCCAGCGCCATGCCATCCTGTTCGAGGTCGCGGCCGGCTTCGCCTAGGTCACTTCCTGTAGCTGGCGATCCTGAGCAGGATGAAGGCCGGCACGACGATCGCGGCGCCGAGCAGGATATAGCCCAGGAAGCGGTCGATGGCGTGGAAGCCGAGATTCCACAAATCGACGAAGAACTGGCGGATGCCATAGAACACATCCATCGGGCTCCAGCCGAAGGCGTGCATGACGAGGCCGACGAGGAAGGAAACCACCAGCAGCTTCACGAGCACCCTGAGTGGCGTATCGCCGAGGAAGCGTGTCAGTGCGGACAAGGCCGTTCTCCGGTTCGAGCTGCTCCGATTCGGAAGCGCGACTTCAGAAATACGCACTTGGTTGTCCGGCATCAAGCAGGGCCGCGCCATTGTCGGCCCGCATATGACCCTGACGGGCGTCGAAAACATATCCAAGGTCTCGCGACGAGAGCCGATTGCTTGAGGCCCCGCCATCATGGTAACGAGGCTGCTGCGCGGGTATGATGTAATGGTAGCCTGTCAGCTTCCCAAGCTGAACGCGCGGGTTCGATTCCCGCTACCCGCTCCAGCCTGAACCGCAAGGGTTTGAGCCAGACTCCACGAGCGGCCAAATTGCGCAGTTTTACGCCGGTTTTTACACGACCGAATCCCCGGGGCTGCAGAGACCGCGGCGCGGAATTGCATTGGATCGACCTCAGACCGACCAGCATGCGCAAGCGTGGAGTCGGCGGCGGTCTGCAAGCGAGCCATTGGACCTTGCACACACCGGCGCAAGACCCAATCAGCAATTCACCCGGCAGGCGCAGGGGTACGCGGTTGCTGTTGCCTCAGAGGTAGAAGCCGATCCAGACGCGGCGGCGCCAGCAGCGGACGTGACGCCGGCCATAGCGCCAGTAGCGGCGGCAGACCCGTCTCCAAACGCGCCGCCGGCGGCGGCGGTAGTACCGATCGCGGTAGTATCGACGGCGGTAGTAATACTGAGCCGGCTGCAGCAAATCGGCCTGGTCATCCTCCTCGTAGATGGCCGGATCCGGCTTGTCCAATTCATCGAGAATTCCGTTGCCCTTGGGGATGCCGGCAACCGCCTTGGCTGGTCCGGCCAGGCTTGCAAGCGCTGCCGCCCCCGCAACGCCAAGCATTCCAGTCAGAAACAACCGACGTTCCATCGAAACCTCCCGAGCTGTTGAGCATCGGCGGCTCGTCCCTCACCGCATCAGGCTCCAGCGAGCGCCGATCGGTCTGAACGTGCAAGTAGCATTCTCGTTCCATTACCCCACTTCACGCAAAATGAAGTCGTGCAGCATCTTGGCGGCGGGCGAGAGCACGCGGTTCTTGACCGTGATCAGGCTGTAGGGCCTGACCTCGATGTCGAATTCGGTCTGCACGACGTCGATCGCCCCCGACAGCCCGTCGGCGCTCTGGATGAACTTGGCCACCTGGACCGAAACGGGGGCGATAGCGTCGGATTGCGCCACCATCACCAGCGTCAAGAGCAGCGAAGAGGTGTTGAGGATGCGGTCGGGAAGCGGGATGTTGCGATTCAGGAAATTGCTTTCCATCGCCTGGCGCAGCGGCGACCCGCCGGACTGGAAGACCCAGTCATAGGCGGCCGTCTCCTCCAGACCGACCATCTTGCCGCTGGCGAGCGGATGGCCGCGGCGCACGATCAGGCAAGCCTTCTCGATGCCGATGACGCGCGATTCGAACAGCCGCGGGTTGAGGTCGTCGGGAATGCGGGCGATGATGAAATCGTGGCGCGACGCGATAAGCTCGCGGGCGAGCACGTTCGAGGTCTCGACCTGCATGGTGATCTCGATGCGCGGGTAGATGCGGCGGATCTCGCGAATCGCCGGCACGGCCAATTCGATCGCCGGCGCGGTCACGGCGCCGAGGAACACCGAGCCACCCTTGCCGGCCTTGAGCTCCGAAATCTCGCGGTCGGCCTCGCGCATCTCGAGCAGAATCGAGCGGGCGCGCCTGGCGAGCGCCTGGCCGTAAGGGGTCAGCGTCACGCCGCGCGGCAGGCGCTCGCACAACATAACGTCGAGCACCGCCTCCATCTCGGCGATCATGCGCGAGGCGGCCGGCTGGGAGATGTTCATGACCTGGGCGGCGGCGCTCACCCGTCCGTGATCGTCGAGCGCGGCGATCATGCGCATATGGCGCAGGCTCAAGCCGCTGCGCAGAAGCGTCTCCCCGTCTCCCGGGAGCTTCTCGTAACTTACTGAAATCGCATCAGGATCGCGCAGCGCCGCCATTATTTCCCAGCCTCTCCGCCAGTTCTTACCGCATGCTAAATCATACCAGTTTCGGTATAGCAACCACCAAAGATCGCATTTGACAGTTATGTCAAAGGAACCCACCCTTCGCGCGTTCCGAGGCGCAACGATCGGCAACGAGCAAAATCGTATCGATTGAAACTGCGCCGCGGGGCCGATTGGGAGGATACCGGAGATCGATAAAGCCGACAGTGGCGCGCCAGCGCTCCTGTTCGACTGCGCGGCCCGCGAAGCCCCGAGGTGTCGCGTCCATCAACCAGGGAGAGTAATGTGAAGATCATCAAGACGCTGGCCGCCATCGCGGCCCTTGGCATTGCCGCCACGACCTATTCGGCGCATGCAGCCGACAAGGGTCTCGTCGGCGTGCTGATGCCGACCAAGACCTCGCAGCGCTGGATCAACGACGGCGACGCCGTCAAGTCCCAGCTCGAAGCGCTCGGCTACACGGTCGACCTGCAGTATGCGCAGGACGATATCCCGAACCAGCTCAGTCAGCTGGAAAACGAAATCACCAAGGGTCCGAAGGCGCTGATCATCGCTTCGATCGACGGCACCACGATGGCCGATGCGCTGCAGAAGGCCAACGATGCGGGCGTGGTCACCATCGCCTATGACCGCCTGATCAAGAAGACCCCGAATGTCGACTACTACACCACCTTCGACAATTTCGGCGTCGGCGTCATCCAGGCGAATTCCCTGGTCAAGGGCCTCAAGGAGCGCTTCCCGAACACCAAGCCGTGGAACGTCGAGCTGTTCGGCGGCTCGCCCGACGACAACAACGCCTTCTTCTTCTACAACGGCGCGATGTCGGTCCTGCAGCCGCTGATCGACGACGGCTCGATCAAAATCAAGTCCGGCCAGATGGGCATGGACAAGGTCGGTACGCTGCGCTGGCTCGCCGCCACCGCGCAGGCTCGCATGGACAACCTGCTCTCGGCCAACTACTCGGACGGCAGCCGCGTCGATGGTGTTCTGTCGCCCTATGACGGCCTGTCGCGCGGCATCACAGCCTCGCTGCGCGCCGTCGGTTACGGCACCGACGCGCAGCCCTGGCCGATCGTGACCGGCCAGGATGCCGAGACCGCCTCGGTCAAGCTGATCATCTCGGGCGAGCAGTATTCGACGGTGTTCAAGGACACCCGCGAGCTGGCCAAGTCAACCGTGGAGCTGGTCGACAAGGTGCTCTCGGGCGGCAAGCCTGAGGGCCTCGACACCAAGACTTACAACAACGATGTCAAGGTCGTTCCCTCGATCCTCCTGACGCCGGTTGAGGTCGACAAGTCGAACTACGAGAAGCTGGTCGTCGACTCCGGCTACATCAAGGCCGAAGAGCTGAAGTAATCCGGCTTGAAAACGAGGGGTCCTGCGCGACGCAGGGCCCCTTTTCGTTCAACGGCGAGCCCGGTATTGTTTTTGCCGGCTCTGCAGCGCCATGCGCCGTCGCGGCGCGGACCAGACTGCAGTATGTTGATTTCGCGCATGACCCATTCCGGAAACGGAAAGCATGCGCCAGGGAGTGGAATTCCTGATGACCTCGACGATTTTGGAGATGCGCGACATCACCAAGACGTTCCCCGGCGTCAAGGCGCTGTCGAACGTCAACCTCAGCGTCGAGGAAGGAGAAATCCATGCCATCGTCGGCGAGAACGGCGCCGGCAAGTCGACGCTGATGAAGGTGCTTTCGGGTGTCTATCCGTCCGGCACCTATGAAGGCGAGATCGTCTTCCGCGGCCAGGAGTGCCACTTCAAGGGCATCCACGACAGCGAGCATATCGGCATCGTCATCATCCACCAGGAGCTTGCCCTGGTGCCGATGCTGTCGATCGCGGAAAACATCTTCCTCGGCAACGAGCACGCCACCTACGGCGTCATCGACTGGAACGCCAACGAGAAGCGCACCGGCGCGCTGCTCAAAAAGGTCGGCCTCAAGGAAGATCCCAAGACGCTGATCACCAATATCGGCGTCGGCAAGCAGCAATTGGTCGAGATCGCCAAGGCGCTTAGCAAGGAAGTGAAGCTCCTGATCCTCGACGAGCCGACCGCTTCGCTCAGCGAGAAGGACAGCCAGGCGCTGCTCGATCTGCTGCTCGAGTTCAAGCGCCAGGGCATGACGTCGATCCTGATCTCGCACAAGCTCAACGAGGTGAACCGCGTCGCCGACAAGGTGACGGTGATCCGCGACGGACGCACGATCGAAACCCTGCCCAGGAAGGAGATCAGCGAGGACCGCATCATCACCTCGATGGTCGGCCGTTCGCTCGACGACCGCTATCCGCCACGCGAGCCGCAGATCGGCGACGTCATTTTCGAAGTGAAGAACTGGTCGGTCTACCATCCGATCCACGCCGAACGGCAGGTCATCAAGAACATCAACCTCAATGTGCGCAAGGGCGAGGTGGTCGGCATCGCCGGGCTGATGGGCGCCGGCCGCACCGAATTCGCGATGAGCCTGTTCGGCCGCTCCTATGGCCGGCACATCACCGGGGAGGTGTCGCTCCACGGCAAGCCGATCGACCTCTCGTCGGTGAGCAAGGCGGTGGAGAACCGCATCGCCTATGTCACCGAGGACCGCAAGACCTACGGCCTCAACCTCATCGACCACATCAAGCACAACGTGACTTTGGCCAACCTGGGCGGCGTCTCCAGCCGCGGCGCCATCGACGACATGCGCGAGATGAGCGTCGCCAACGACTACCGCAAGAAGACCAACATCCGCGCCTCCAGCGTCTATCAGCTGACCGGCAACCTTTCGGGCGGCAACCAGCAGAAGGTGGTGCTGTCGAAATGGCTGTTCGCCGACCCGGAAGTGCTGATCCTCGACGAACCGACGCGCGGCATCGACGTCGGTGCCAAGTACGAAATCTATACGATCATCGCACGTCTCGCCGCCGAGGGTAAGGCAATCATCGTCATCTCGTCGGAAATGCCGGAGCTGCTCGGCATCAGCGACCGTATCTATGTCATGAACGAAGGGCGTATCGTCGGCGAAATGGCGGCTAGCGACGCCAGCCAGGAAAAAATCATGCGCGCCATCGTTCGCGGAGAAGGAAAAGCATCATGAGCACAGACAGCGCTCCCTCGCCGCAGAGCGGCGTCGCCGAGGACGTCAAGCAGGGTCCGCGCATCGCCGTCTCGGCGCTGACGACGAATTTGCGCGAATACGGTCTGATCATCGCGCTGATCGTCATCATGCTGTTCTTCCAGTACACGACGTCGGGAACGCTGTTCAAACCGGTCAACCTCAGCAACCTGGTGCAGCAGAACTCGTTCATCATCGTGATGGCGCTCGGCATGCTGCTGGTGATCGTCGCCGGCTATATCGATCTCAGCGTCGGATCCGTCGCCGGCTTCATCGGCGCGCTCGCCGCGATGATGATGGTCATCTGGCCGCTCGGCATATTCAGCAATCCGCTGGTGGTCTCGATCGTCTGCCTGATCGTGGGCGCGCTTATCGGCGCGGCGCAAGGCTATTGGATCGCCTATCACAGGATCCCGAGCTTCATCGTGACGCTGGCGGGCATGCTGATCTTCCGCGGCATCTGCCAGGCGCTGCTCGGCGGCGGCTCCTCTGTCGGCCCGCTTCCGCCTGACTTCAAGGCGCTGAGCTCAGGCTTCATCCCGGACGTCATCGGCCCGCTGACGCTGATCCCACCGACGGTGAATGCTGCCGGCAAGACCATCGTCGGCAGCGGCCTTACGCTGCATATGACGACGGTTGTGCTGGGCGTGGTCGCGGTGCTCGCCTATGCCTATTTCGGGCTGAGGGCCCGCCGCAAGCGCGAGCGCCACGGCTACGAGGCCGAGCCCTTCCCGCTGTTCGTCATCAAGACGCTGGTGGGCAGCGCGCTGGCGCTCTTCCTGGTCTTCCAGTTCGCGAGCTACAAAGGCCTGCCGGTCGTGCTTATGGTGATGGGCGTGCTCATCTCGCTGTTCGTCTTCGTCACCAAGCGCATGACCATCGGCCGCCGCATCTATGCCATGGGCGGCAACGCCAAGGCGGCGCAGCTGTCGGGCATCAATACCGAAAGGCTGACGCTGCTCGTCTTCATCAACATGGGCGTGCTGTCGGCGCTCGGCGGCCTGATCATCGCGGCGCGCCTCGGCCAGGCCGTGCCGGCCGCGGGTCTCGGCAGCGAGCTCGACGTGATCGCGGCCGTCTTCATCGGCGGCGCCTCGGCGATGGGCGGCGTCGGACAGGTCATCGGCGCCGTGGTCGGCGGCTTCATCATGGGTGTGATGAACAACGGCATGTCGATCATGGGCGTCAATGTCGACTGGCAGCAGGTGGTCAAGGGCCTGGTGCTGCTCGGCGCCGTCATCTTCGACGTCTACAACAAGAACAAGGCCTGACAGGGCGAGGGCAATTCCGGAATGGCGGTTTTCCATCCGGAATTGCGCAAAAACAAATATTTGGAGCGGGCCAGCTACTAGGCTGAACCGCTCCGGCGAGGAAGCAGGAGGCATACGGGTCCAGATCGCGGAGCTGCCGGCAACCCGTCGGCGCCAAGAAGTCCCCCGAAGGACCGGGCTCGCGAGCGCAATCCGGACGAAGAGTTTCAACCGTGGCACGGATCGGTCCGGGCCGCGCTGGTCGGGGTTTTTGCTGTCGGCAGCCCGGCCAAGGCAAAAGAGAGAGGGTTCATCATGCTGATTTCCCAGATCCTCGACGACGCCGAGACGATCCGCGTCGTTGCCCGCAGCGGCGGCAAGACCCGGATCATCAACGGCGCGCGCAGCGTCTATTCGCTGGCGATGGAGGCGGCGCGCACCGGCACCGGTCTCGAAGCGCTGATCGAGCGCAAGGGCTATGGCGAGACGGTCGACCTCGACGCCGCCTACAAGAAGGGGCGGCTGGTGTCGCCAATCAACCATCCGGACCCCGCGCATCTGCACCTCACCGGCACCGGACTGACGCATCTCGGCTCCGCCGCGACGCGCGATTCCATGCACAAGAAGCTCAGCGACGGCGAAGAGCAACTCACCGATTCCATGAAGATGTTCCGCATGGGGCTGGAAGGCGGCAAGCCGGCCAAGGGCCAGATCGGCGTGCAGCCGGAGTGGTTCTACAAGGGCAACGGCACCATGGCGGTGGCGCCGGGCGCGGCGCTGATGTCGCCGGCCTTCGCGCAGGACGCCGGCGAGGAGCCGGAGATCGCCGGCATTTATGTCATCGGCGATGACGGCGCGCCGTTCCGGGTCGGCTTCACGCTGTCGAACGAATTCTCCGACCATGTGACCGAGCGGGTGAACTACCTTTTCCTCGCCCACTCCAAGCTGCGCAACGCCTCGTTCGGACCGGAAATCCTGATCGGCGACCTGCCCGCCGACATCAGAGGCTCATCGCGCATCTGGCGCGACGGCAAGGTGCTTTGGGAAAAGCCGTTCCTGTCGGGCGAAGCGAACATGTCGCACACCATCGCCAATCTCGAGCATCATCACTTCAAATATTCAGCCTTCCGCCAGCCAGGCGACGTGCATGTGCACATGTTCGGCACCGCGACGCTCTCCTTCGCCGACGGCATCAGGACCGAGGCCGGCGACGTGTTCGAGATCGAGGCCAAGGATTTCGGCCTGCCGCTGCGCAACCCGCTGGAGATCGAAAAGCCGGTGAAGGTGGCGGTGAAGGCGCTGTGATCTCGCGAACAACTTGGAACCGGATCAATGGGCCATATTCCGCCAAGCGCCAGAAATCTGGGCATCGCTCTGTTGATCGCTTGCTGGTCATCCGCGGCCTATGGCGCCGCACAATGCAGCAAGACCTCCTATAGCGAGGCGCGCGCCCTGATGACCAACCGACTGCTGGGCACCGGATATTCACGAAATCAAACCAGCTTCCTGATGCGAAATGCCGATCTACGGATTTCACAACTTCGTGGCGCCACATTGAACGACAGAGCCAAGCCTTGCCGCATTGACTCCGCTCGTGCCTATGTTCTTGGGTGCGTGAACGATCAGCTATTCCCGTTGAAGGGATCAAAGGCATCGCTTGATGCCACGCGACAGGCTTCATTCTGGGGTAAAACGCATCTAGCTGGACGCGAGCTGCTTTTTGTCGGCAGCTTCAACGCGTGCCTCGGCGCCGCGAAACAGGCGCTGTTTCGCGGCTGACCGAAGGCAGCTCCGGCTTCAATAGATATCGAAGTCGAAATATTTCGCCTGGATCTTCTTGTAGGTGCCGTCGGCGACGATGGCGTCAATGGCGGCGTTCAGCCTGTCGCGTAGCGCGGTGTCCTCCAGGCGCACGGCGATACCGGCCTCGGTCTCAGTGCCCTTGACGTCGCCGACCAGCTTGCAGCAGCCGTCGCTCGCCTTCTTCATCCAGTCGACCAGCACGAACTTGTCCGAGATGACGGCGTCGAGCCGGCCGTTGAGGAGATCGGTGACCGCCTCTTCCTGGGTCGGATAGAGCTTCGCCTCGGCGCCGGCCTTGCCGTAGACGTCCTGGGCGTAGTTGGCCTGGGTGGTCGAGGCCTGGGCGCCGACCGTCTTGCCGGCGAGAGCGGCAGGCTCGGTCGAGGCGATGTCGCTATCTTTCAAGGCGACCAGCGAAAGCGGCGTGGTGTAGTATTTGTGGGTGAAGGCGACCTGCTTCTTGCGTTCCTCGGTGATGCTCATCGAGGCGATGATGGCGTCGAATTTCTTGGCCTGCAGCGCCGGAATGATGCCGTCCCAGTCCTGGGTGACGATCTCGCATTCGACCTTCATCTGCGCGCAGAGCGCATTGGCGATGTCGATGTCGAAGCCCTCGACCTTGCCGTCCGGCGTGATGGTGTTGAAGGGCGGATAGGCGCCCTCGGTGCCGATCTTGATCTTTTCCGCTGCGCCTGCCGAACCGGCGCCGAGCGCCAGCATGGCTGCGGCCGCTGCCGATATGATCCATCTGGATATCCGCATTTTCGTCTCCCTCGATCAGGTTCTATGCCAGTTACGCGCAGCCAAGCATGGTGCGGTTGGCCAGGCAAGCACAGTCTGGCTGCCGCGGAGCTCAGCGCGCGGCGCGGAAATGCTTGGAGAGCTTGAGCCCTTGCGCCTGATAGTTGGAGCCGAGATCGGTGCCGTAAAGCGCCCGTGGGCGCTTGAGCATATGCTCGTAGACCAGGCGACCGACGATCTGGCCGTGGTCGAGGATGAACGGCACCTCGTGGCTGCGCACTTCGAGCACGGCGCGGCTGCCGCTGCCGCCGGCGGCGGAATGGCCGAAGCCCGGGTCGAAGAAGCCGGCATAGTGGACGCGAAACTCGCCGACTAGCGGATCGAAGGGCGTCATCTCGGCGGCATAGAGCGGCGGCACGTGCACGGCTTCGCGAGAGACCAGGATGTAGAACTCGTCCGGGTCGAGGACCAGCTCGCCGGCGCCGCTCTTGTAGAGCGGCTCCCAGAAGTCGACGACGTCCTGCGCGGCGCGCTTGTCGACGTCGACGAGGCCGGTGTGGTGCTTGCCGCGATAGCCGACAAGGCCGTCCTTGTCGCCGTCGAGATCGATGGAGAGCGCGATGCCGCCGCCGGAGATGTTGGGCGGCTCGGTGGCGACCAACATCTCAGCGCGGTGGAGGTCGCGCAGTTCGCTCTCCGAGAGCACCGCGTTGCCGATGCGGAAGCGGATCTGCGACAGCCGCGAGCCGGCGCGCACGACGATCGGGAAGGTGCGCGGGCTGACCTCGAGGTAGAGCGGGCCATGGTAGCCGGCCGCGATCTTGTCGAACTCGTGGCCGCGGTCGGTCATGACACGCGTGAAGATGTCCAGCCGCCCGGTCGAGCTCTTCGGGTTGGCGGAAGCCGACACTTCCGCCGGCAGCGCCAGGCTCTCGAGCAGCGGCACGATGTAGACGCAGCCCGTCTCCAGCACCGCACCTTCGGCAAGGCTGATCTCGTGCAGCTTCAGCCGGTCGAGCTTGTCGGCCACCAGATGATCGGGACCGGGCAGGAAGGAGGCGCGCACACGAAAGGCGGTGTCGCCGAGCCTGAGATCGAGGCTGGCCGGCTGGATCTGGTCGCTGTCGAGCGCGCGCGGCGACTTCAGCGCATTCGCCTCAAACAGCGCCGCGATGTCCTGATCCGGAAGAATGCCTGTCTGCCGCAAGGTCTGGCTCCGATCGAAGGCCGGGCAAGCGCGTGGTTCTTTTGCAGGCTCCTGCCGAAAACCGTAAACGGGCTTGCGCTACCTGCCTGGTACAAACCTCTTAATCAAGCCGGCAATTGACGCAAGCGTGGCGCGGGTCTAAAGGGTCGTTATCCCGTGGTGATTTGGCCGGTCGGCTTGCAGCCACGTTAAACAAGTCGCTAAAGGACCGCTGGCCGCGAGGCCATATGGACCGGTTGCGACATCGCGGCCGGTTTTTTTGTGTTTGGACTGTTCTTTGCGAGTGGAATTAGGGCGATGACCAAGACGCGTAACTGGAAGCCTCAGACGGCACTCGTGCATGGCGGCACACTGCGTTCCGGCTTCGGCGAGACCGCCGAGGCGATGTACCTCACCCAGGGCTATGTCTACGAAACGGCGCAAGCCGCGGAAGCCCGCTTCAAAGGCGAGGAGCCGGGCTTCATCTATTCGCGCTACGCCAACCCGACCGTCGACATGTTCGAGAAGCGCATGTGCGCGCTGGAAGGCGCGGAGGATGCCCGCGCCACTGCTTCCGGCATGGCAGCCGTGTCCGCCGCCCTGCTCTGCAGCGTGAAGGCGGGCGACCACATCGTTGCGGCGCGGGCGCTGTTCGGCTCCTGCCGCTGGGTGGTCGAGACGCTGGCGCCGCGCTACGGCATCGAGGCGACGCTGGTCGACGGCACCGACATCGCCAACTGGGAAAAAGCGGTCAGGCCGAACACCAAGCTGTTCTTCCTGGAAAGCCCGACCAACCCGACGCTGGAAGTGGTCGACATCGCCGCCGTCGCCGCTTTAGCCAATTCGATCGGCGCGAGGCTGATCGTCGACAACGTATTCGCCACGCCGCTGCAGCAGAAGCCATTGCAGCTCGGCGCCCATGTCGTGGTCTATTCGGCGACCAAGCATATCGACGGACAGGGCCGCTGCCTCGGCGGCGTCATCCTGTCGGACAAGAAATGGATCGATGAGAACCTGCACGACTATTTCCGGCACACTGGCCCGAGCCTGTCGCCCTTCAACGCCTGGACGCTGCTGAAAGGTCTGGAGACTCTGCCGCTGCGCGTGCGCCAGCAGACGGAAAGCGCCGGCAGGATCGCGGACTTCCTGGCCGGCCGGCCGGAGATCGCCCGCGTCATCTATCCGGGGCGGGCCGACCATCCGCAGGCGGACGTCGTCAGGAAGCAGATGTCTGGCGGCTCGACGCTGATCTGTATCGACGTCAAGGGCGGCAAGCAGGCGGCCTTCGCCCTCCAGAACGCGCTCGACATCGTGCTGATCTCCAACAATCTCGGTGACGCCAAGAGCCTGATCACCCATCCGGCCACGACGACGCACAAGAACCTGAGCGACGAGGCGCGCGCCGAACTCGGCATCGGGCCCGGCACGCTCAGGCTCTCCGTCGGTCTGGAGGATACAGACGATCTGCTCAACGACGTCGAACAGGCGCTGAGGGCAGCGCGGTAACGGTGGCCGCAAAGAGATTGCTTGAGCCGCAGCCGGCTCAGGCAATCTCTTCGAGTTCGGTCATCTCCCCGGTGCGGATCGTCATGGCGTTGCCGCGCCATTCGACGACGCCGCCCAGCCAGCCGCGCGACCAGACGATGGGAAGCATGGCGTCGCGCACGATCATCGCGGTGACGCTGCGCGGCGACAGGTACCAGCCCTTGGACCATGCAAGCAGGCACTCCGGCACATAGGCGACCGCCAGCACGCAAAGCGCCGTGGTGGGGAGGCTGACGCCGGCGCTTGCCGCCGCAATCAGCGCGAAAATCAGCGGCACAACCACGCCGGTCAGGATCTCGGGCGCGAAGAACTGCGGGAAGGTGACGCGGCGCAGCCGCGCCCAGCGCGCCTGGCGCGACCAGACTTCGGCGAGCGTGCGCTGGCCGAGCGGCTGTTCGAAGGGCGAGGCCACGAGGTTGACCCGGAGGCCCAGGCTGTTGATCAGCTTGGTGGCCGCCGCATCCTCGGCGGCCTCGGCGGCCAGCGCCTGTATGCCGCCGTTTGCGTCGAGCATCGACTTGTTCCACAACATGCTCTTGCCCTGAGCGAAGCCAAGGCCGACCGCCTCGCCGGCATATTGCCAGCGCGCCTGCAGCGTGTTGAGGAAAGCGCATTCGACCTCGGCCCAGAAGCCGTCCGGCCGCGAGCCGACCGGCGTCGAGCAGACGAGGCCGGTATTCCGTCGCCAGGCCGCCATCAGGTGCTGGACATAGTCCTTGGGCATCAGCACGTTGGAATCGGCGAGAATCACCCAGTCGTGCCGGGCCGCCAGCCAGCCCTTGACGCAGTTGTTGAGCTTGGGATTGGCGCTGATCCTGTCCTCGCCGATCAAGAGCCGCGCCGGCACGTTCGGGAAGCGCGCGATCGCGGCATTGATCAACTTGACCACAGGGTCTTCCGGTTGGGTGACGCAGAAGATCAGCTCATAACGCGGCCAGTCGAGCGAGAAGGCGCGCTTGAGCGTCTCCTCGGCGAATGGCTCGACGCCGCGCGACGGCACGATGATGGAGACCGGCGGCTGCTTGCCGGCGAACGGGGGAATGAGGCGCCTGGGCTTCAATCGCGACGAGGCGAGCAGGATGCTGGCAAAATTGGAAAGAAGAAGGGCTGACGAAGCAAAGGCGGCTGCAAAGGTCAGTTCCATCGAGTTCTGGTCACTCCGGAAGGGCCGCCCGCGGCCGTTTCATCAGTCGACAGAGCGCCCGAGTCGCCCGCATAGTTTCTGCACACCAACATTGTCATGTGTCACTTAAATGACATTGTTTTTAGGCAACTGCGCTAGAATCTGGCAGGATGGACGGCGCTTCGTGTAACAACCGCGGAGCGCGGTAAATGTTCCTAGCCGGCAAACCGGAGTGGCCCATGTATCGCGCCGTGACGCGCAACATCGAAGTGCAGGTCAGGCCGTTCTATCTGGAGGATCGTTCCGATCCGTCGGAGGACCGCTACGTGTGGGGCTATCAGGTGACGATAGACAACCGGTCGGACGAGTTCGTGCAGCTTCTGTCGCGCTATTGGCACATCACCGACGGACGCGGCCGCGTCGAGGAGGTGCGTGGCGCCGGCGTCGTCGGCGACCAGCCGGAGCTCAACCCGGGCGACAGCTACCAGTACACGTCGGGATGCCCGCTCTCGACGCCGTCCGGCATCATGGTCGGCCACTACACGATGCGCAACGGACGCGGCGAGACGTTCGATGTCGCCATCCCGGCCTTCTCCCTCGATATGCCGGGGACGAGGCGCACGGTGAATTAGCGAGTTTGGCGATTGGCGAAAATGCCCGCGACAGCCTCTTTCTCCTGTTTTACGCTACGCTATGCACACATCTTCTTCTGTGACTGGCGTGACTGATCGGGCTGAGGCTTGATTGCCACGTGGTTCCCCCAATCCGTCGCTGCTTCGCAGCGCCACCTTTCCCCCTCCGGAGGGAAAGGAAGGGAACGTTGCTGGACGAGCGCTGACGGCAAAGAGCTTGGCGCCTTTCCTCTACCCCGTCGATCGGGGGAGAGGTGGCTCGGCGAAGCCGAGACGGAGTGGGGGTCGACCAGCGCTACTTAGACAATGCATGCGCCAAGCTGCCATGCACGCTATCGCCAAAGACCAGCCGCTTGGAAATGTGTGCACGCCGTAGCCGTTTTACGGGGAGAAATGCCCGGCAGTGCAATGTGGGGCGGCGCCAAGGTTTCGATTTCTTTCGGACGGAGCGAGGGGTTCCGACATCGCCGACGTTGGCACTGCCCCTCATCCGCCCTTCGGGCGCCTTCTCCCCGTGGAACGGGGAGAAGGAAAGAATTTCACTCGCCCGCGAATTCCGCCGGATCGAAGTCGTACTGCGTCGAGCAGAACTCGCAAGCGACATGGATGCCGCCGTCCTCGGTGCTGTGCTCGATCTCCTCGGCCGAAAAGCCTTCGAGGATGCCGCGGATCTTCTCGCGCGAGCAGGAGCACTGGTCGGCGACGGGAACGCTGCGGAAGACGCGCACGCCGTGCTCGTGGAACAGCCGGTAGAGCAGCCGCTCGGCGCCCACCATGGGGTCGATCAGCTCAGTCGGCTCGATGGTGCCGAGCAGCGCCAGCAATTCCCGCCATGAATTGTCGGCCGGTTCGTGCGCCACGTCTCGCGGATCGCCGTCGCCACCCGAAATATCGGGCACGCGCATGCGCTCCGGCGCCTGCGGCAGGAACTGCGCCAGGATGCCGCCCGCGCGCCATTGCTCGCGGGCGCCGCCCGGACCCGGCGTCACCAGCTTGGCAACCGACATCCTCAGATCGGTCGGGATCTGCTCGGACTGGCGGAAGTAGGTGCGCGCGGCGTCCTCCAGCGACGTGCCGTCGAGTTGGACGATGCCCTGATAACGCTGCGTGTGGGCGCCCTGATCGATGGTCAGCGCCAGAACGCCGGTGCCGAGCAGCTTCTCCTGCGAAGTCTCGCCCGAGGCCACCAGCGCCTGCAGCCGGTCGGCGTCGAAGCGCGCATAGGCGCGCAGCGCATGCGGTGTGGTGAAATCGGCCACCAGCATGTCGACCGGCCCGTCGGTGCGGGTCTGCAGGATGAACTTGCCCTCGAACTTCAGCGACGTGCCGAGCAGCACGGTGAGCACGCAGGCTTCCGCCAGCAGCCGCGCGACCGGTTCGGGATAGTCGTGACGGCTGAGAATGGCGTCGAGCATCGGCCCGAGCTGCACGGTGCGACCGCGCACGTCGAGGGGCGCCACTTCGTAAGGCACGACATGGTCGTCGCCGGCGAAGCCGAATTCACCGAGTTTGGGTTGATGATCAGCCAATGGACGGGTTTCCAACATGACAAAGCTCCGGGGCGCGTCCATCCCGCTTTGCAGGCGGCATGGGTCGAAGCGCGTTCGATTTGCGTGATGGCCCGCAAATAGGCATCACACATCGCCAGATCAAGTTGGTCCGGATCAAGACAATCCGGTTCAAGTCGGGCCTTCTCAAGCGCCCAGGCACCAGGCCAGCACCGCTTTCTGGGCGTGCAGCCGGTTTTCGGCCTCGTCGAACACCACCGAATGCGGCCCGTCGATCACCTCGTCGGTGACCTCCTCGCCTCGGTGCGCCGGCAGGCAGTGCATGAAGAGCGCGTCGGACTTCGCCTTGGCCATCAGCGCGGCGTTGACCTGGTAAGGCAGGAAGACGTTGTGGCCGCGGGCGCGATGCTCCTGGCCCATCGACACCCAGCTGTCGGTGACGACGCAATCCGCCTGGTCGACTGCCTCCTCGGCCGAGTGGGCAAACCTGACCTTGCCGCCATTGGCCTTCGCCCAGTCGACGTATTTCTCGAACGGCTCGCTGCCTTCCGGCACCGCGACGTTAAGGTTGAAGCGGAACCGCGCCGAGGCTTCGAGCAGCGAGTGCAGCACGTTGTTGCCGTCGCCGGTCCAGGCGAAGGTCCTGCCGGCGACCGGACCGCGATGCTCCTCGTAGGTCATGATGTCGGCCATCAGCTGGCACGGGTGGGTGTCGTCGGTGAGCCCGTTGATGACCGGAACGGTGGCGTTTTCGGTGAGCTCCAGCAGCCGTTCATGCGAGGTGGTGCGGATCATGATGGCGTCGACGTAGCGCGACAGCACCTTGGCGGTGTCGGCGATGGTTTCGGAACGGCCGAGCTGCATTTCGGTGCCTGTCAGCATGATGGTCTCGCCGCCAAGCTGGCGCATGCCGACATCAAAGGAAACGCGCGTGCGCGTCGACGGCTTGTCGAAGATCATGGCCAACACCTTGCCTTCGAGCGGCTTCGAACGCTCGCCGGCCTTGAGCCTGGTCTTTCGCGCCACCGCATCGTCCAGCATCGAGCGCAGGTCGCCGGCGGAAACGGCTGACAGGTCGGTGAAGTGGCGAACACTCATCGGCAAATTCCAGAATTACTTCGCGGCTTCGGCCGCAATGGCGTCGGTCAAGCGCTTGGCGCCGGCGCGAATACGCTTCAGCGCCTCGCCGATCTCTTCGTCGGTGACGGTGAGCGGCGGCAAGAGACGAATGACGTTGTCGCCGGCCGGCACGGCGAGCAAGTGCTGGTCGCGCAGCGCCATGTTCACCTTGGTGTTGGGCATGGCGCATTTCAGCCCAAGCATCAGGCCGGTTCCCCTGATGCCTTCGATGACGTCGGGATATTCGTCGACGACCGCGGCAAGGCCCTGCTTGAGCAGCAGCGCCTTGCGCTGGACATCCTCGAGGAAGCCGTCGGCCAGCACGACGTCGAGCACGGCATTGCCCACCGCCATCGCCAGCGGATTGCCGCCGAAGGTGGTGCCGTGCACACCGGCCGTCATGCCGGTCGCGGCCTCGTCGGTGGCGAGGCAGGCGCCCATCGGGAAGCCGCCGCCGATACCCTTGGCAATCGCCATCAAGTCGGGGGTCACGCCGCTCCATTCATGTGCGAACAGCTTGCCGGTGCGGCCGATGCCGCACTGGACCTCGTCGAAAATCAGAAGCAGGCCGTGCTGGTCGCAGAGCTGGCGCAGGCGCTTCAGCGACTGCGTCGGCACCGGGCGGATGCCGCCCTCGCCCTGCACCGGTTCGATCAGGATCGCCGCGGTCTCCGGCGTGATCGCCTTTTCGGCGGCGTCGATGTCGTCGAACGCTACCTGGTCGAAACCCTCGACCTTCGGTCCGAAGCCTTCGAGATATTTGTACTGGCCGCCGGCGGCGATGGTCGCCAGGGTGCGGCCGTGGAAGGCGCCCTCGAAGGTGATGATGCGGAAACGCTCCGGATGGCCCTTGACGAAATGGTAACGCCGCGCCGTCTTGATGGCGCATTCCAGCGCCTCGGCGCCGGAATTGGTGAAGAACACCTTGTCGGCAAAGGTCGCCTTGACCAGCCGTTCGCCCAGGCGGCGCTGCTCCGGGATCTCGTAGAGGTTCGAGACGTGCCACAGCTTGGCGGCCTGCTCGGTGAGCGCCGCGACCAGGTGCGGATGGCTGTGGCCCAGCGAGTTCACGGCGATACCGCCGGCGAAATCGAGATATCGCTCGCCCTTATCGGTGACCAGCCAGGTCCCCTCCCCGCGGTCGAAAGCCAGGGGTGCGCGAGCAAAAGTCTCGTAAAGCGCCGAACCGCTCATTATATGCGTCTCCGGAACCGGAAATCAAAAAAGCCGCCAATGCGGCGGCCTTTGCGGCTTATCATGTTTTTCGGCCATGAAGTCAACGAAAACGTCGCGCAGAAGCGCGCGGCAAGCCCCCGACGGCACGCCGGCTCATCAGCGGTCAGGCAAGTTGGGGAAAACCGAAAAAACCGAATCGTGTTGCCCTGGGGACTCTTGTCACCGAGTCAGCGCATAAGGTATTTGTAGTTGAGAAATAGCTAGATTTCGTGCGGCGGATCTAATCACCCGGTATATGTGGTGTTGTTTGCCCGGCGGGAGCCGGGGCGGGAAGGGATTCTGACTGCCGTACGCCTCAGCAGGAGCGCGGTCTCATGAACTGGACTGACGAGCGGGTCGAACTTCTCAGGAAATTGTGGTCGGAGGGTCTGAGCGCCAGCCAGATCGCCGCACAGCTCGGCGGCGTGAGCCGCAACGCCGTCATCGGCAAGGTGCATCGCCTGAAACTGTCGGGCCGCGGCCGCGCGACCGCCGCGCCGGCGCGCCAGAAGAAGGCGACGCAAGGGGCCTCGATGCAGAAATCGGTGGCTCGAGCCGCAAGTGCTTCACGTCACGTGACGGCCTCCATCGGCGCGACCGCGCTGCAGGTGCAGTTCGACGCGGAGCCGGTGGCGCGCCACTACATCCGCCCGGTCGAAAACGTCGTGGTGCCGATCTCGCGCAACCTGCAGCTCGTCGAGCTGACCGAGCGCACCTGCAAGTGGCCGAACGGCGATCCGCTGTCGGAAGACTTCAGCTTCTGCGGCAACGACGCCGCAGAAACCGGCCCGTACTGCAAATATCACGCCCGGGTCGCCTTCCAGCCGGCGGCGGAGCGGCGCAGAAGCCGCTGAGCGAATAGCGAATAGCGAATAGCGAATAAAACGGCTTAGCTTCTGACAGGGAGCAAGCCGTTTTATTCGCTATTCGCTATTCGCTATTCGCTATTCGCTCTCTCTCACAGCCATCCATTCTTCCTGAACCGCCAGTACAGAAACGCGCAGATCAGCGCGATCGCCACCAGCACGCTCGGGTAGCCATATTCCATCTTGAGTTCCGGCATGTCCGTAAAGTTCATGCCGTAGATGCCGGCGAAGGCCGTCGGCACTGCCAGGATGGCTGCCCATGAGGCAAGCTTCTTGGAGATCGCCGTTTCCTGGCTCTGTCCGACCAGAAGGCTGGCTTCGAAGGCGAAGGCCAGAACCTCTCGCAGGCTGTCTACCTTCTCCTGCACGGTACGTATGTGGTCGGTCACGTCGCGGAACAGCGGATGCATGGCGGCGTGGATCTGCGGCAGCTCGGCGCTGGTGAGCCGCCGGCAGACCTCGACCAGCGGCAGCGCCGCATTGCGCAGCCTGAGCAGGTCGCGGCGCAACATGTAGAGCCGTTCGATATCGGTGCCGCTCATCGGCTTCAGCAGCACCTTGTCCTCGATCGCCTCGACCTCGTCCTCGATCTGCTCGAGCACCGGCATGTAGTTGTCGACGATGAAATCGAGGATGGCGTAGAGGACGAAATCCTCGCCCTTGGCCAACGAGGACGGGCAGCTTTCCCAGTGCTGGCGCACCGGGGCGTAGGAGGTCGACGGACCGTGCCTGACGCTGACGATATAGCCGGTGCCGACGAAGAGATGGGTCTCGCCGAAGGTGACGCGGCCTTCGATCAGCTGGGCGGTGCGGGCAACGATGAACAAGGCGTCGCCATATTGCTCGAGCTTCGGCCGCTGATGCGGGTGCTCGGCGTCCTCGATCGCCAGATCGTGCAGATGGAACTGCGCCTGCACCCTGAGCAACAGGTTGCGGTCCGGCTCGAGCAGGCCGATCCAGACGACATGGCCGGGCCTTGCCGCCCATACACCAGCCTCTTCGATCGGAATGTCGGCAATGCGCTTGCCGGCGGAATACACGCTGGACGCAATGATGCCGGATGGCGGCTGGCGGGCCGGGGTCAGGTTTCGAACTTGTTCCATCGCAACCTCCCGAGACAGCGACTGACAAAATCGCTGTACCTGGAGGAGCTTAGCCTAAATTAGAAAGCCGTTCGAGAGGCCGCCTGTTCACTTAGCCGATACCGTCCCCGGGGACACCACCTGGTCGGTCTTGTCGCCCTTCGGTCGATCGGCCGGCATCTGGTCGCCGGTGACGATGTAGTAGATGGTTTCGGCGATGTTGGTGGCGTGATCGCCGATGCGCTCGATGTTCTTGGCGCAGAAGAGCAGATGCGTGCAGGGCGTGATATTGCGCGGATCCTCCATCATGTAGGTCAGGAGCTCGCGAAACAACGAGGTGTACATGGCGTCGATCTGGTCGTCGCGGTCGCGCACGAAGCCGATCTTGTCGACCGAGCGCGACGCATAGACGTCGAGCACTTCCTTGAGCTGCGTCAGGGCGAGGTCGGCCAGCGCTTCGAGGCCGCGGAACAGGCTGTTCGGCTGGCGGCCGTCGATGACGGCCGCGACGCGCTTGGCGACGTTCTTGCCCAGATCGCCGACGCGCTCGATGTCGGCCGAGATGCGGATGGCGCCGACGATCTCGCGCAGATCGGTCGCCATCGGCTGGCGCTTGGCGATGATGATGATCGCCTTGTCGTCGATCTCGCGCTGGCCCTCGTCGAGGACGAGATCGTCCTGAATGACCTTCTGGGCAAGGCCCGGATCGGCGTTGACCAGGGCCGCGATCGCCTGCTCGACCATGCGCTCGGCATGCCCGCCCATGGCGGCGATGCGCTTCGACAGGAATTTCAGCTCTTCGTCATAGGCACTGACAATGTGAACGGATTGCATGGATATGCCTTCCCGGTGTCTGCCGGCTGCGTTCCCTCAATCTGTCGCTGATACGCGAACCGGATGACAGAAAGACGAAATTGCCGGTTAGCAACCAATACACAATCAGCGAGCCGGCAAATGAACAGTGAACGCCGCGCCCTTGCCGACTTCCGACTTGATCGACAGTCTAGCATTATGACGTGTCAATATATGCTTGACGATGGAAAGGCCAAGGCCGGTGCCTTTCTGGGTCCGGCTGTTTTCGACATCGACGCGGTAGAAGCGCTCCGTGATGCGGGGAATATGTTCCTCGGCAATGCCGGGACCGTAGTCTCTTATGGTGACGTCGATGCCGGCATCCGGGCCATCCTCGCTGGCGGCGATGGATACGGTAACGCGCCCGCCCGACTGGCCGTATTTACAGGCATTTTCCAGGAGGTTCTCGAAAACCTGGAAGAGCTCGTCGCGGTCGCCGGGCACGGAAATCGGGCCAGCGATGAAATCCCGTTCGATGACGAGACCGTTCTCGCTGGCCAGCGGACCGAGAGAATCGATGACGCTGTCGATGGTCTGGCGGAGATCGACCTCCGTTCCCGGCCTCAGATAGGGTTTCATCTCCAGCCGCGATAGCGACAACAGGTCGTCGATCAGGCGCGCCATGCGGCCCGTCTGGTTCTGCATGATCTGCAGGAACTGGTCGCGCGCCGCCGGATCGCTGCGCGCCGGGCCGCGCAAGGTCTCGATGAAGCCGGCGATCGAAGCGAGCGGAGTGCGTAGCTCATGGCTGGCATTGGCGATGAAGTCGGCGCGCATCCGATCGATGCGGCGCGTCTCGCTCTGGTCCTTGAACACCAGCACGTAGAGATCGGTGGCATGGCCGACCGAGGACGCGCTCACCCGATATGTCCGCTCGACCGGCAGCTTTTCAGTGTAGTCGACGACATCGGACGCCACGGCTCCCGAGACGATACCGTCCAGCAAGGCCTGCATTTCCGGCGCACGGAATTTGAGCGACAGCGACATGCCGGGCGCCAGTCCGCCGAAGGCGGCGAAGGCGGCCGCGTTGGCGTGGACGATGGTGGCGGCATGGTCGAAGATGATCAGCGGATCGGCGACGGCCGCCGCAAGATATTCGCCGGAGAGCCGCTGCAGGCCGCCGGCCTCGATCGCCGCCGCGTCGTCTGCGGCTTGCCGCTCCACGTGGGCGGGCAGCACCGCGGCTGCGACCAGCAGCGCCATGGCCAGCAGCGGCACATAGATCGAAACGCCGCCGAAGCCGTAGACCATGAGAACAGCGACGACGGCCGCGGCCAGCAACCAGCGGCTGCGCCGCAGCCGGGCGACGATGGCTTGCGTCGCGCCTTTCCGCTCTGCGCCTGTATCGACCATGCGCTGCCCCGTATCCCTCCGCCGGTGAGACCTCACCGGACCGGCGCATGACCCCGGAAAAATCGGAATCGATTTTCTGGAATGTTCATGCGCAAAATCAAAGTGCTACGAGGCGCTGCGCCCGGACGGACGCAACGCCGTGGAGGCTCCCATAGCATGAGTCCGCAAGCTGGAAAGGTTCGTCTCGATGAAAAAAGCCAAGGAAGAAACCGAAGCGGCGCCTGCCACGGGGCCGATCAAGATCAAGATCGGCGGCAAGGAACGCGAGTTCGACATCGACAATCCCGTGCTTCCGGACTGGATCGAGGACAACAAGCTCACCGCCGGCGGCTATCCTTACGACAAGAAGATGAACAGCGAGGACTACGAGAAGGAGCTCGAGCGCCTGCAGATCGAGCTGGTCAAGGCGCAGGCCTGGCTGCAGGCGACCGGCAAGCGGGTGATGGCACTGTTCGAGGGACGCGACGCGGCCGGCAAGGGCGGCACGATCTTCGTGCTGCGGCAGTACATGAACCCGCGCACGGCGCGCAACGTGGCGCTGACCAAGCCAACGTCGCCGGAGCTTGGGCAATGGTATTATCAGCGCTATGTCGACCATTTCCCGACCTCGGGCGAGTTCGTCACCTTCGACCGCTCCTGGTACAACCGCGCCGGCGTCGAGCCGGTCATGGGATTCTGCACACCGGAACAGCACGAGAAATTCCTCGACGAGACGCCGCATTTCGAGCGCATGATCTCAAACGAGGGCATCCACTTCTTCAAATTCTGGCTGAATATCGGCCGGGAAACGCAGCTCGAACGGTTCCACGACCGGCGTTGGTCGCCGCTGAAGAACTGGAAGTTCTCGCCCATCGACATCGCCGGCATCAACAAATGGGACGACTACACCAAGGCGCGCGATCTCATGGTCGAGCGCACCCACAAGGAGTTCGCGCCGTGGATCATCGTGCGCGCCAACGACAAGCGCCGCGCACGGCTCGCCGTCATCCAGCGGATCCTGTTGTCGCTGCCTTATGCTGGGCGCGATCTCGACGTCATCTGGAAGGAAGACAAGAAAATCGTCGGCGAAGGGCCGTCGTTCCTGGATAAATAGCTTTCCGAGACGTGACATTCGGGGGCGCCCGCCGACTTTCGTCCGACTTACAGCGCCGCGCATCTTTCGGATGCGCGGCGCTGAGGTTTTACGAGAGTGCTCAGGCGGCCAGGCGGGCGATCCGCTGCAGCCGCTTCAGCGTGGCGTCGTCCTGGAGCGCCTGCTGGAACAGCGATATCTCATGATCGATGCGGTCGCACAGAACGTCCGTATCGCCCTTGAGCAGACCGCGTGTCTGCAACAGCGCGGCAACCGGCTTCTTGGCGAGCTGCCTTGCCCGCGCCAAGGCCGTCTCCTCGGCGCTGCCTTCAACGACCTCCCCGACCAGGCCGAGCGCCTTGGCGTCGTCGACGCCCAGCGTGTCGCCGAGGCAGAAGAAGCGGAAGGCGCCGGCGTAGCCGAGCTTCTGGGGCGCCAGGATGCTGGTCGCTGCGTCCGGCACGAGGCCGAAATCGACGAACGGCACCCTGAAAGTGCTCCCCTTGGAAGCAATGACCATGTCGCAGTGGAACAGGATGGTGCAGCCGACACCGACGGCATCCCCGTCCACGCAGGCAAGGACCGGCTTGGGGAAGGTCGCAAGCATGCGGAACATGTCGGTGACGGCGGCGATCAACTGCTGGTGCTTGGTGGCGTCGAGGAACTCCGAGAAGTCGCCGCCGAGGCAGAAGCAGCCGGCAAGGCCGCGCAGCACGACCACGCGAACGTCGTCATTGACGGCGGCTTCGTGGAAAGTCCTGGCGAGGCTCGCATAAGCGTGCCGGTCCAGCACCGGCCGACCGTCATGCGAGGAGACCGTGACGACCAGCGTGTGGCCGCGCAGTTCAGGTTCGGGATGGAAGCTCATGACCGCCTCCATCACGAAGCCTGCCTCAGGCCGAGCTGGCCGGGATAGCCCCTGGTCAGCACCGGCAGGAAGTGGTTGCGGCGAGCACGGACCACCTCCAGCGTATGGTCAGTAAAGGTGAGCAGCGTCGCCACGACCTGCTGGTTGCCGTAAGTGCGCTGGTAGCCAAGCGGCGTCGCCAGGAAGTGCAGCTGCAGCGCCCGCAGCACCCACATCGGTTCGAACTCGATGATGACCTGGTTGACGTTGCGCTTGAGGCCCCATTCGACGAAGCCGGCGATCAATTCGGTGCCGACCGTCGAGACGCCGCGCTTGCCGTCACGAAAGCCCGGCGCCACCGCGTAGCGGGTGAGCTCCCAGACATTCGGCCCCGAGGGGGACGTCCCCTCGCAGAGGTCCGACAGCACGTCCGTCAGGAGATGCGGCCGGGTCGTCGGCAGCATGCGCTGGTAGCCGGCGAGCTCGCCGTTGCGGATGACGAGGTGGTGTTCGGCCTCGTCATGGTCGAACTGATCGATCTCGAGCTGGTCCGGACGATCGAGATCGGTCCATCCCATCTCCTCGACGAAGATCCTGTAGCGCAGACGATGGACCGCTTCCCAAAGGTCGGGGCGTTCCATCAATTCCTGGGTGGTGAGGGAAAAAAGCATTAGCCGTCTCCTAGGCTTAAGAGGAAGATACGGCCGGGCTTTCCCGAAAATATTACGCGATCGCGTAGGCAAGAATTTCTAGGTCGGCACCGACCGACTTCGCTAATATAGCCGTGCCTAATCGCGTCCGCGACTGGCTGCGCGCGGTTGGCGGCACCGAGTTTGCTTTGGCGTTAAGAAAGTATTAGCCGTCTCTTAAGAGGAAGACACGACCAGCTTTTCGCGAAAATATTACGCGAATGCGTAGGCGACAATTTCCAGGCCGGCACCGGCCGACCTAGCTAATATAGCCGCGCCTAATCGCTTCGGCGACTGCCTGGACACGGTTGGCGGCGCCCAGTTTGCTCTTGGCGTTGAGAAGGTGTTTCTCGGAGGTGTGCTCCGAGATGCCGAGAATCTGCGAAATCTCCCACTCGGACTTGCCGACGGCCGCCCATTGCAGGCATTCGCGCTCACGCGGCGTCAACTCAATGTGATCGATGACCTTGCCGGCCATCGTGTGAAGCTGCATGGCGCGGCCGATGGCGTAGGTGGATACCAGCGAGACCATTCCGAATTCGACGTCCGACAGTTCGACGGACTCGCCGCCCAGCGAAACCATGACGATCTGGCCGTCGAGCGTGACCAGCGGGAAGGCGAGGCCGTCGCGCAGCTTGAACTCACGGGCGTCGCCCATGACCTCGTCGCTGCTCTTGTCGATGACGATGGCCCGCGAGGCCTCCCGCCACTGGAACGGGGCCTGCAATTGCTTCATGTGGGTGACGACCGGATCGTGGTCGACATAGTTGCGCGCCACATAGCGCTCCAGCCACTCGCCCGGCCAGTCGCAGAGCAGCACATGGTCCTTCTGCTGGCCGCGCGGCGTGCCGGGCTGCGGCACGGTTCCGGCCATCAGCGCCGTCAGCCCGAAATTCGAGGTGACGCCGAGCAAGCGCTCGCACACCGCCGCGACCGTGTTGGCATGCTGCAGCTGATCTATGTATTCCAGAGTTCTATCGAATAGACCCATCGCAACATCTACCCCATGTTGCTTCTGTTTTCGTTTACCCACGGTAGATGCCCGAACTGCCCTTTTCCATCAACCCCGGGGCCGCAAGCTTCTTCGCGTCGCCGGTCATCTCCCCCAAGCTCGGCGTGCGGCCACTTGCAACAATGCTAAACCATACGCCTAATTTGAACGGTTGAAATCAAAAACAATTGTGCCTGCGTCATTTTCGTACGAAAAGCCAAGGAAACATGACCGGGCGGAGCCTCATCGTGACATTCCGGTGGATATTTCTGGCCCTGACGGCGGCACTGACCGGGGCGCCGGCGCTCGCCGGCACGACTCAGGCTGCGGAGCCGCAGGTCCCGGTGCTATGGGACGCCAAGGAGCGGCTGCCCAAGCCCGATCTTTCCGCGGTGCCGCGGTTGAGGTTCCTCACCACCACCGATTTTCCGCCCTTCAATTTCCTCGACGGCTCAGGCCGGCTGTCGGGTTTCCATATCGACCTAGCGCGGGCGATATGCGCGGAACTCGGCATCGTCGAGAAGTGCCAAATCCAGGCGCTGCCCTGGAACGAGCTCGACGGCGCGTTGCAGAAAGGCGAAGGCGAGGCGATCATCGCCGGCATCGCTGCGACGCCGGAAACCCGCGAGAAATACGCCTTCTCGCGTTCCTACCTGCAGTTCCCGGCGCGCTTCATCATGCCGAAGACCAAGGCTTTCATCGAACCGATCCTCGACAAGCTGCGCAGCAAGCGGGTGGGCGTCATCGCCGGCTCGGCGCATGAGAAAATGCTGCGCGACTATTTCAGCACCGTGCAGGTCGTGCCTTTCGGCAAGCCCGAAGACCTCTACGCCGATCTCAAGGCCGGGAAGATCGACGCCGCTTTCGGCGACGGCATGCGCTTTGCCTTCTGGCTCGGCGGCTCGGACGCCGCCGGCTGCTGCCGCTTCGCCGGCGGCCCGTATCTGGCGCCCGAATATCTGGGTTCGGGCATGGCGATCGCCACCAGGGCGGGCGATCCGGCGCTGGCCGCCGCCTTCGACTATGCGCTGCAGGAAATTTCGATCAAGGGAACCTTCGCCGAGTTCTACCTGCGCTATTTCCCGGTGAGTTTTTTCTGAGGGCCGCTGAGATTCACGTCAGCGTGCGCAGGCGGGCCTTGGCCGCGCGGGCGATCGCGGCGACGGTCAGCGTGTCAAGGTCGAGCTTGAGGCGGATGAGTTGCAGGACCCGCACCTCCTCCATGCGCATTTCGAGGTCGACGGCCGCGACCTCGAAAGCAGCCGCGTAAGCCGTGTCGCGCAATCGCTCCGGCAACGCACCAGCGACGCGAGTGAGCACGCCCTCCAGCCCGTCCTTGCCGTGCAGCGCCTTCTGGCACTCCTGAGCGACCGCAACCAGCCTGTCCTGGTTGAAATCGACGAACACCGGCCATGAGCGGACGACGTCGCCGATCCGCGCCAACTCGACATCGGTCATGTCGCGGTCGGAAGCCGAAGTGATGACCATCAGGTAGATCAAGGCTTCGTGCGGCGTCAGTGAAGGCATTCAAAAACTCCTTAAAGAGCGGGCAGGTCGTCGTGCCAAAACCGCGGCATACTTTGGGCTAGTGCAGCGGAAATGGCGCTCCAACGTAGGAACACCTTTGCGGCACCGCAAGGAAAACCGCCGCAAATCGTTGACGCTCCGGCCAGTCGCGCCTAGAGACCGATTGAAAAATCTTACCCTACCGCCAAGCCGGCACATGAGTTGGCCGGCACATGACCTGGAAAGTGACATGACGGGATCAAACATCATCGATCTCAATCCCGAGGTGCTTGCGGCCGCCGCCGAAAGCAAGGCATGGCCGTTCGAGGAAGCCAAGAAGATCATCGCCCGCTACAAGAACAAGGATTTTCCCGAGACCGTCCTGTTCGAGACCGGTTATGGCCCGTCCGGCCTGCCGCATATCGGCACCTTCGGCGAGGTGGCGCGCACCACGATGGTGCGGCACGCTTTCCGGGTGCTGACCGGAGACAAGGTCAAGACCAAGCTCTTATGCTTCTCCGACGACATGGACGGCATGCGCAAGATCCCGGACAACGTGCCGGATCGCGCGGCGCTCGAGCCCTATCTGCACAAGCCGCTGACGGCGGTGCCCAATCCGTTCGGCGGCGACTATGCGAGCTTCGCCGACCACAACAACGCGATGCTCTGCCGCTTCCTCGACACGTTCGGCTTCGACTATGAGTTCGCCAGCGCGACACAGTACTACAAGTCCGGCCGCTTCGACGAGGTGCTGCTGCGCGCGGCCGAGCGCTACGACGAGATCATGGCGGTGATGCTGCCGACACTCGGCGAGGAGCGCCAGGCGACCTACAGCCCGTTTCTGCCGATCTCGCCGAAGAGCGGCCGCGTGCTCTACGTGCCGATGAAGCATGTCGACGCCAAGGCCGGCACCATCACCTTCGACGACGAAGGCACCGAGACCACGCTGCCGGTCACCGGCGGCAAGGTGAAGCTGCAGTGGAAGCCGGATTTCGGCATGCGCTGGGCAGCGCTCGGCGTCGATTTCGAGATGTTCGGCAAGGACCACCAGACCAACGCGGCAATCTACGACCGCATCTGCAACATCCTCGGCGGCCGCGCGCCGGAGCATTTCGTCTACGAATTGTTCCTCGACGAGAACGGCCAGAAGATCTCCAAGTCCAAGGGCAACGGCCTCACCATCGACGAGTGGCTGACCTATGCGCCGACCGAGAGCCTCGGCCTCTATATGTACCAGCGGCCGCGGCAGGCCAAGAAGCTCTATTTCGACGTCATCCCGAAGGCGGTCGACGAATATTATGCTTTCCTCTCCGCCTATCCCCGGCAGGACTGGAAGGAGCGGCTCGGCAACCCCGTCTGGCACATGCATGACGGCAATCCGCCGGCGATCGACCTGCCGGTGCCGTTCGCGCTGCTGCTCAATCTGGTCAGCGCCTCCAACGCGCATGACAAGGCGGTGCTGTGGGGCTTCATCTCGCGGCACGCGCCGGGCGTGACACCGAAGACGCATCCCGAGCTCGACCGACTGACCGGCTATGCCATCCGCTATTTCGACGACTTCGTGAAGCCGACCAAGGTTTACCGCGCCGCCGACGACGTGGAACGCGAGGCGCTGGCGAAGCTTTCGGAAGCGCTCGGCGCCTTGCCGCAAGGCGCGGACGGGGAAGCGATCCAGAACGCCGCGCTCAACGTGGCGCGGCGGATCGAGCGCTATCAGGACCATTCCAAGCAGAGCCCCGAAGGCGGGCCTGGCGTGTCGGTCGCCTTCTTCCAGATGATCTACCAGGTGCTGATCGGGCAGGAACGCGGGCCGCGCTTCGGCTCCTTCGCGGCGCTCTACGGCGTCACGGAAACGCGCACGCTCATTGAGCGGGCGCTGGCTGGTCAGTTGGCGGCGTAACGGCGCTGTCTTCCGCCGGCAGGATCGAAGCCGGCGCGGCAGGCGCGGGCGCACTGGCGGCTGGCAATGTCGGCAAGCCGCCAAGGTTCGGCGCCGCGCCGAAGATGCCTTTCTTCGCCGCGCGCGCTTTGTTGCCCGCCTCGACATAGGGGCCGCCTTGCGCGGCGCGCGCCCAGCCATTTTCGACCAGCCACTCGCCGACATCCTTGTTGCCGACCCAGCATTCGGTGGAATTGGTGGCCCGCCCACTTTGCGGGGGCACCGCGCAGACAGCCGTCCGGCCGCGCAGGAAGGCACGAAACGCGGTCCGGGCCCGCGCCCCGCAGGCCCAGGACTTCCCGTCGTCGCTACAGGTTTCATCTGCTCTCACGATGTCGATGCCCGAGATGGTGACAGAATAGTCCTTAGCCTGGATAACACCTGCGGCGGGCGCGACAGCCTGGAACAGTTTGGTGCCGTCGCGGCCATCCGGCATCTTCGATTTTGGGGGCTTGGGCGGACCTGCAAGCGCCAGATCGCTCAGCGGCGCACGCGGCTCGACCCGTTCCAGTTCCCCGGTGGGCAGCTCAGGCAGCGCCACGATATCTGGATCTATTGCCCTTGAGTGCACAACCGGTTTGGGCGGCGGCGGCGCGGCCGGCGCCATAATGGCGGAGGTTGCGGGCTCCTGCGGCGCCGGGCCGGTGTCTTGGCCCGGAATCATGTCGGCGGCCGGATCGATCTGGTCGACCGTGAGGGTGCTTTCGCTGCCTTTCAGCGAGCGGCCTCCGGCAACGACCAGCGCCGCCATTGCCGGAACCGCCGCGAGCGCGAGCGCCATATGGAGGATCCGCACCAGCCCGGACCTATTGGCTGGCCCACACGATCCGCGCCACCCATTCGACATCGCGCATCGGAATGTCGCGGTCCGGGTGAGCGGGATTGAGCGAGACCAGCACGATCGACGCCGCGGTCTGCCGGTCGAGCACCTTGGCCATGACCTCGCCGGCAGTGGTCTTGACGACGACGCGGTCGCCCTTGCGCGTCGGCGCGCCCGGCTCGACGATCAGCACGTCGCCGTTGCGGTAGAGCGGCAGCATGGAATCGCCCTGGACCTTCAGCGCGTAGGAGCTTTCCGCCGCGCGCGTCGGAAGCTCCACCAGGTCCCAGCCCTGCCCCGACGGATAGCCGGCGTCGTCGAAGAAGCCGCCGGCGCCGGCCTGGGCAAAGCCGAGCAGCGGCACGGCCGTGCGCTGCGGCTCGACGGGGCCGCTGCGACCCTCGACCAGCACGGTGAATTCTTCGAGCGAAGCGCCGGTGGCCTCGATGATCTTGGCCAGGGATTCGGTCGAGGGCCAGCGCGGGCGGCCGTCGGAAGAGAGACGTTTCGATTTATTGAAAGCGGTCGAATCGAGGCCAGCGCGCCTGGCGAGGCCGGAGGCCGAGAGCGAATAGCGCTCGGCGAGAGCATCGATTGCGGCCCAGACGCGATCGTGTGAGAGCAAGTCCGCTCTCCTTCGAAAACAGGAAAAAATGCCTCAGAATTGTCTAGCGCGCGACCATCCGATTGTCCACTGGCGAAGCGTCGGATCGCCGACAATCAGACCTGCTTGGCCTGCTCGCGCAGGTTCTTGTGCGAAATCATGAACGCCCGTTCAGTTTCGGTCAGCGGGCGCGGCCGGGTGGAATGGCCGAGCGCCGCGACGACCTCGTCGATCTCGAGAAAACGGCGGCCGCGACGGTCATAGACGCCGCCCGTGGTCAGGATCAGCGCGGCCGTCTCGCCATTGTCGAGGACGAAGCGGTGCTTGCCGACGACCGAGGTGCCTTCCCAGGTCTCGATCGACGACACCACCTCGAAGCGCCGCCACAGCCTGATCTCGCGCACATAGGCCGACTGCAGCCCGCCGATCATCGGCGCCCAGCCGTTGCGGCGGGCCAGCGCGACGAGACCGACGCGAAGAAAAAGATCGATGCGGCCGAGGTCGGCCAGCATCATGTAGCGCGCATTGTTGAGATGGCTGTTGAAATCGATGTCGGTCGGGAGGCAGCGGAAGGCCAGCCGACTCTGATCGCCGACCATGTAAGGGCCACGGCTTCCCGCCGTGGCCATCATGCGCGCGAGGCGCCCCCAGACATACATGATCGAGCGTCAGGCGGCCTTCCTGACTTCGCCCTTCTGGTAGGGGTCGAAGCGCTGGTAGAAGGTCTCGCCCTTTTCGGCCATGTCGAGCAAAAGCTTCGGCGCCTTGAATTCGGCCCCGTATTTCTTCTGCAGGCCCTTGGCGATCTTGACGAAACGCTTGGCGCCGATACCGTCGATGTAGGAGAGCGCGCCGCCGGTGAAGGGGGCGAAGCCGAAGGCCAGGATCGAGCCGACATCCGCCTCGCGCGGGTCGGTGACGATGCCCTCCTCCATCACGCGCACGGCTTCGAGCGCGATGGTGACCAGCAGGCGCTCTTTCAGCTCCTCATAGTCGACCTTCTCCGGCTTCAACTGCGCATAGAGATCCTTGAGGCCCGGCCACAGCTTCTTCTTCGCGGGCTTCGCCGGATAGTCGTAAAAACCCTTGCCGTTCTTGCGACCGAAGCGGCCGTGCGTATCGACCATGGTGTTGATCAGCGCCATCTGCTTCGGATCGACGGCCTTCTCGCCGAGATCCTTGATGGTCTGCTTCATGATCTTCTGGGCAAGATCGATCGCCGTCTCATCGGTGAGTGCCAACGGGCCAACGGGCATTCCAGCGGCCTTGGCGGCGTTCTCGATCATCGCGGCCGGCACGCCTTCGATCAGCATCTTGTAGGCTTCCGACATGTAACGGAGAACGCAGCGGTTGACGTAGAAGCCGCGCGTATCGTTGACGACGATCGGCGTCTTCTTGATGGCGCGCACGAAATCGATGGCGACGGCGAGCGCCTTGTCGCCGGTCTTCTTGCCGAGGATGATCTCGACCAGCATCATCTTGTCGACCGGCGAGAAGAAGTGGATGCCGACAAAATTCTTCGGCCGTGCCGAATTCTTCGCCAGCGAGGTGATCGGGATGGTCGAGGTGTTGGAGGCGAAGATCGCAGAGGACTTCAGCACCGCTTCCGCCTTCTCGGTGGCCAGCTTCTTGACGGCCGAATCCTCGAAGACGGCCTCGACGACGAGGTCGCAGCCGGCAAGATCGGCGTAGTCGGCCGTCGGCGTGATCAGCGAGAGCAGCTTGTCTTTCTCCTCGGGTTTGGCGCGGCCCCTCTTCACCTGATCGGCCATCAGGCTGTCGGAATGCGCCTTGCCCTTCTCGGCCGACTCCATGTCGCGGTCGAGGAGCACGACCGGAATGCCGGCCTTGGCGGTGACATAGGCGATGCCCGCGCCCATGAAGCCGGCGCCAAGGATGCCGATCTTCTTGAACTTGGTGTCCGGCACGCCGGCGGGGCGGCGGGCGCCCTTGTTCAATTCCTGCAGCGACACGAACAGCGAGCGGATCATCGCCGCCGCTTCCTTGGTCCGCATGATCTCGGTGAAATAGCGCTGCTCGATCCTGAGCGCCGTGTCGAAGGGAACGAGCAGGCCTTCGTAGACGCATTTCAGGATCGCGGCCGCGGCCGGATAGTTGCCGTAGGTTTCGCGGCGCAGGATGGCGATGGCCGGCGGCCAGAGATTGGCGCCGGCCGCCGAATAGATCGGGCCGCCGGGCAGCTTGAAGCCCTTCTCGTCCCAGGGCGCGACCGGCTTCAGGCCGTTTTTGATCATCGCCTTGGCGGTCTCGACGAGCTTCTGGGGCGGGGCGATCTCGTGGATCAGGCCCATCGACTTCGCCTTTTGCGGGGTGAGAGTCTGGCCGGTGGTCAGCATCTGCAGCGCCTGCTGCTGGTCGGTCAGCCGCGGCACGCGCTGGGTGCCGCCGGCGCCGGGGAAGATACCGATCTTCACCTCGGGAAGCGCCATCTTCACCTTGTCGGAATCGGCGGCGACGCGGCCGTGGCAAGCGAGCGACATCTCGAAGGCGCCGCCCATGCAGGTGCCGTTGATGGCGGAAACCCACGGCTTGCCGCAGGTCTCGATCTTGCGGAACAGGCCGGTCATGTAGCCGGCATTGTCGAACAGCGCCTTGGTCGCCTTTTCGAGATCCTTCTCCTTTTCCACGGCGAAGGTGGCGAGCATCTTCTGCAGCATGGTGATGTCGGCGCCGCCGGAGAAGCTGTCCTTGCCGGAGGTGATGACCACGCCTTTGATGGCCGCATCGCTGGCCACGTGATCGACGATGGAGTTGAGCTCGCGCATCGCCTCTTCGGTAAAGACGTTCATCGAGCGTCCGGGCATGTCCCAGGTGACCAGCGCGATGCCGTCGGCGTCGATGTCGAGGGTGAAATTGGTGTAGCTCATCTCTTCTCTCCCCGTCAGACGCGTTCGATGATGGTGGCGGTGCCCATGCCGGCGCCGATGCAGAGCGTGACCAGCGCGGTGTTCAAGTCGCGGCGCTCCAGCTCATCCAGCACCGTACCCAGGATCATGGCGCCGGTGGCGCCGAGCGGATGGCCCATGGCGATCGCGCCGCCGTTCACGTTGATCTGGTCGTGCGGGATGTCGAAGGCCTGCATGTAGCGCAGCACAACGGAGGCGAAGGCCTCGTTGAGCTCGAACAGGTCGATGTCCGACAGTTTCATTTTGGCGCGCTTCAAGAGCTTCTCGGTGACGTCGACCGGGCCGGTCAGCATCAGCACCGGCTCCGAGCCGATATTGGCGAAAGCGCGGATGCGCGCGCGGGGTTTGATGCCCATGGTTTTCCCGGCCTTCTTCGAGCCGAGCAGCACGGCGGCCGCGCCATCGACGATGCCGGACGAATTGCCGGCGTGATGGACGTGGCTCACTTCCTCGACTTCCGGATGCTTCTGCACGGCGACCGCATCGAAGCCGCCCATCTCGCCCGGCATGACGAAGGACGGATTGAGCGAGGCGAGCGACTGCATGTCGGTCGACGGCCGCATGTGCTCGTCACGGTCGAGGATGGTGAGGCCGTTCTGGTCCTTGATCGGGATCACCGAGTTCTTGAAGCGGCCCTCTTCCCAGGCCTTGGCGGCGCGCTTCTGGCTCTCGACCGCATAGGCGTCGACGTCGTCGCGGCTGAAGCCGTATTTGGTGGCGATCAGGTCGGCCGAAATGCCCTGCGGCACGAACCAGCCAGGCAGGCCGACGGACGGATCCATGAACCAGGAACCGCCAGACATCCCCATGCCGACGCGCGACATGGATTCGACGCCGCCGGCAATGACGATCTCGTCCGCGCCTTGCGCGATCTTGGCGGCGCCGAAATTGATGGCGTCGAGGCCCGAGGCGCAAAAGCGCGAGATCTGCATGCCCGGCGCCTTGGTGTCGTAGCCGGCCTCGAAGGCGGCCGCACGCGGAATGACCGAGCCCGCCTCGCCGACAGGATCGACGCAGCCGAAGATGATGTCGTCGACATTGCCGGTGTCGAGCTCGTTGCGGTCGCGCAACGCTTCAAGCGTCTTTGCCGCCAGCCGCACCGCCGGCACCTCGTGCAGCGAGCCATCCTTCTTGCCCCTGCCGCGCGGCGTGCGCACGGCGTCATAGACGTAAGCTTCGGCCATTTTCATGCTCCTTGGATTTGCCGGCCGCCGCGCTCAGAGAGAGCGCCCGATCAGCAATTTCATGATCTCGTTGGTGCCGCCGTAGATGCGCTGGACGCGGGCGTCGCGGTACATGCGGGCGATCGGATATTCGTTCATGTAGCCATAGCCCCCATGCAGTTGAAGGCATTCGTCGACGACTTTGCCCTGCAGGTCGGACAGCCAGTATTTGGCCATCGAGGCGGTGACCGGGTCGAGGCCGCCGTCGATGTGGCGGGCGACGCAATCATTGTAGAAGACGCGGCCGATGGTCGCCTCGGTCTTGAGCTCGGCCAGCTTGAACTGGGTGTTCTGGAAATCGATGATCGCCTTGCCGAAGGCCTTGCGCTCCTTGACATAGTCGATGGTGATCGCCAGCGCCCGCTCGACCATGGCGATCGCGCCGGTGCCGATCTGCAGCCGCTCCTGCGGCAATTGCTCCATGAGATGGACGAAGCCCTTGCCCTCCTCGTGGCCGAGCAGATTGGAGGTCGGCACGCGCACGTCGTTGAAGAACAGCTCGGATGTGTCGTTGGCCTTCAGCCCGATCTTGTCGAGGTTGCGGCCGCGCTCAAAACCTTCGACCTCGTCGGTCTCCACGACGATCAGCGAGGTGCCCTTGGCGCCCTTGTCCGGATCGGTCTTGGTGACGACGATGATCAGGTTGGCGAGCTGGCCATTGGTGATGAAGGTCTTGGAACCGTTGATCTTGTAGTGGTTGCCGTCCTTCTCGGCGCGGGTCTTGACGCCCTGCAGGTCCGAACCCGCGCCCGGCTCGGTCATGGCGATGGCGCCGATCAGCTCGCCAGTCGCCAGTTTCGGCAGCCATTTCTCTTTCTGCTCCTCGGAGCCGTAATGCAGGATGTATGGCGCGACGATCGAATTGTGCAGGCCGATGCCGAAGCCGTCGACGCCGACATGGCCGATCGCCTCGATGATGGCGCTCTCATGCGCGAAGGTGCCGCCGGAGCCGCCGTATTTCTCCGGCATCGAAGCGCAGAGCAGGCCGGCAGCGCCCGCCTTCAGCCAACTCTCGCGGTCGACCATCTCGTTCTTCTCGAACTCGTCGTAGCGCGGCGCAATCTCTTCCGCCATGAAGCGGGTCGCCATGTCGTAGAGCATGCCGACCTCGTCCGCCGCCCAGGCGGGCTTCGGCAGGCCAAGAACTTCGGCTGGGTTTGTCATGCTATTTCCTCCGCTGCGCCGGAGTTCGTCGCGGGCGACCCCTCCCGGCCCTTCGGGCCACCCTCCCCTCAAGGGGGAGGGGACGCCGAGCATTTCTAGAACGCTTCCACCGGCAGCGCCATTAGCGTATCCGCGCCACTGGAAATGCGCGCGAGACGCGTCGCGGTCTCCGGCATGATCCGCTCCATGAAGAAGCTCGCCGTCACCAGCTTGCTGTCGTAGAAGGACGTAGCGCCGTTGGCGCCTTCCGCCAGCTTGGCCTGAGCGGACTTGGCCATCTGCCCCCACATATAGCCCAGCGCGACCAGGCCGAAGAGATGCATGTAGTCGGTCGAGGCCGCACCCGCATTGTCGGGCTTGGCCATGGCGTTCTGCACCAGCCACATGGTCGCCGCCTGCAGGTCGTTCAGGCCCTTCTTCAGCGCCTTGGTGAAGGGCGCCATCTTCTCGTCGGCGCGGTTTTCCTCGCAGAACTCGCCGACTTCCTTGAAGAAGGCCTGCACGGCGCGGCCGCCATTCTGCGCCAGCTTGCGACCGACGAGGTCGAGCGCCTGGATGCCGTTGGCGCCCTCGTAGATCATGGCGATGCGGGCATCGCGCACGAACTGGCTCATGCCATGCTCCTCGATGTAGCCATGACCGCCGAAGACCTGCTGCGCCATCACGGCGTGGTCGAAGCCCTTGTCGGTCAGCACGCCCTTGACCACCGGCGTCATCAGGCCGGTGTAGTCATCGGCCGCCTGGCGGTCCTTGTCGTCGCCGGAGCGGTGCGCGACGTCCGACTTGATCGCCGTCCACAGCGCCAGCGCGCGGCCGCCCTCGTTGAACGCCTTCATGGTCATCAGCGAGCGGCGGATGTCGGGATGGACGATGATCGGATCGGCCTTCTTGTCCGGCGCCTTGACGCCGGAGAGCGACCGGCCCTGGAGGCGATCCTTGGCGTAGGCGGCGGCGTTCTGATAGGCGATCTCGGAGACCGAAAGCCCTTGCAGGCCGACGCCCAGGCGGGCCTCGTTCATCATCGTGAACATGGCCTTCAGGCCGCCGTTCAGCTCGCCGAGCAGAGTGCCCTCCGCCTCGTCATAGTTCATGACGCAGGTCGAATTGCCGTGGATGCCCATCTTCTCCTCGATCGAGCCGCAGGAGAGCGCATTGCGCTCGCCGATATTGCCGGAACCATCGAGCTTGAACTTCGGCACGATGAACAGCGAGATGCCCTTGACGCCTTCCGGTGCGCCCTCGACGCGGGCCAGCACCAGATGCACGATGTTGTCCGCCATGTCGTGTTCGCCGGCGGAGATGAAGATCTTCTGGCCGGAAATCCTGTAGCTGCCGTCGCCGTTGGGCACCGCCTTGGTGCGCAGCAGGCCAAGGTCGGTGCCGCAATGCGGCTCGGTAAGGTTCATGGTGCCGGTCCAGGCGCCTTCGATCAACCTGGGCAGCCAGGTGGCCTTCTGCTCGTCCGTGCCATGGGTGACGATGGCCGCGATCGCGCCCTGCGTCAGGCCGGGATACATCATCAGCGCCATATTGGCCGAGACCATGTATTCGGAGACCGCGGTGTGGACGGTGTAAGGCAGGCCTTGGCCGCCGAACTCGGCGGGAGCCGCGAGCCCCATCCAGCCGCCCTCGCGATACTGGTCGAAGGCCTCCTTGAAGCCCTTGGGCGTGGTCACCGAGCCGTCGTCACGGCGCTCGCAGCCTTCCATGTCGCCGACCCGGTTCAGCGGATGCATGACGTTTTCGGCAAGCTTCGCGCCTTCGGCGAGGATCGCCTCGACGACGTCGGGCGTGGCGTCCGAAAAGCCCGGAAGATTGGAATAGCGCTGATAGCCGAGCACGTCGTTGAGCACGAACAGCGTGTCCTGGACGGGCGCCCTGTAGATCGTCATGCCTTCCTCCACCCTTGCGGTCCTGACCAGCCAGCAAGCTCCCGATCCAGCTCCGGATGGGAGGCTGAGCCAATGTCGTGGTCCCGATACCAAATATTGACGTTTGCGTAAACGTCAACTTCGTCGCAGCCGAAAAATTTTTTGGTGAACGCAGGACCGAAGACAGCAAAAAAGCCGCGCAGCCAGAGGCCATGCGGCTTTTCCATCTTGGACTTGCCGTTGAGCGCGAGGACGATCAGCCGGCGGCGCTTGCCTGCGGCGCGGCGCGCTCGGTCAGCATCTGGCGAACGATCGCCATCGAATTGCTGAGCTCGCCGATGGCGTCCTCGATCAGCGCCCGCTGCTTCTGCAGGCGGGCAAGCTGCTTCTCCGACTTGTCGAGCGCCAGCCGCAACTGCTTGGTGTTGGAGCCGGTCGGATCGTAGAGATCCATCATCTGCTTGACGTCGCGCAGCGAGAACCCGACCTTGCGGCCGAGCAGGATCAGCTTCAGCCGAGCCTTGTCGCGACGCGTGTAGAGACGGGTCGAGCCGTCGCGCTTCGGATTGAGGAGACCCTTGTCCTCATAGAAACGCAGCGTGCGCAAGGTCACGCCGTATTTCTTGGCCATCTCGCCGATGCGGACGAATTCCTCACCGGCCTCGGCCGGAATGTCATTGCTATTGGCCGCGGCTTCGCCGGGCGAAACAAGTTTCATGGTCACTGGCTTTCCCCTGATGGCGTCGCGGTCGCGGACCGAGCGTCGCCTGAGTGGAAGCGGGGGCGTGCTTCCAATCGTGGTTTCGACAAATCAATCGCAAGAGGCACGGCTTCGCACCTTTTACGTTTACGTCAATTCTATACCGACAGCCGGCAGGTGACGCAAGGGCGTTGTCGGTACGGAACTTTATGCCGCACCCGGAGGCCGATTGAGCAGGGCGGCTCAGGATTTATGCGCAACTTCTTAAGCTTGGTTAACGCCTTGTTTACCACGTTGGGCGAAATCTGCGCATGTCGGTCACCCGTGTTTATCCTGTAGCGAATTTTTCACGGTCTTCGAAGCGTGGGTGAAAACCCGGGAAGCCCGTCTTCCTCCGCGGCAGAGCCGCGCGGCCGCCTTCGTTCCCGGCAGAACTTTAGGAAACCGGCCCTGGCCGGTCATTCTGAACACGGGCGCATCGATGAACAGCAAGCGGTCCTATCTCGATACACTCAATGCCGGCAGGCAACGCCGGCCGCACACCTCGCTGGAGGAGCTGAACCGCTCGCTCGAAACGCTGGAACAGCGGCTGGAGCGGACCCGCACCGACATGCCCGAGCGCCCCGATCCGCGTCGGCCGGCCGCCGAGCCGCGCTATGCCGCCGCGCAACCTTATGACCAGCCGCGCTGGTACGAGGACCCCTACTCGTCGCAAAGACCGCAAAGCCAGGGATCGCAGGGTTTGGCATCGCAAAATCGGGGACCGCAAAATCCGGCGCCCGCCGCCTCTGGCTTCGGCCCCAACTATCAGGCCATCGCCCGCGACATCGACCGGGTACGCGGCCAGGAGGACAGTGTCGCGATGGTCGGCAAGATCGCGGTCGAATTGCGCGGCCTGCGCGAGGAACTGCGCCACCAGATGACCGCAGGCTTGCAGCGCGAATTCGATGCGCTGCGCCAGGACATCGATCGCGCCTTGCAGGCGGCGAGCCAGCATGGCGCCCCCGCGGACAAGAGCAGCGCCGAACTCGGCCTCGAGTTCGAACGGCTTTCCGGCGCCATCCACACGCTTGCCGAAAAGAGCGACGACCGCAGCGTCAACCTGCTGCGGCTGGAGTTGGAGCAGGTCAAGGCGGCGCTCGACACGCTGGCGCGCGAGGAAAGCGTGCGGGCCGTCGATCGCCGCTGGGACGATTTCGACCGCCGCTGGAGTGCCTTCGAGGATCGCGTCGACGCCGACCAGCGCCAGCGCGCCGAAGGTCCCAATCTTTCGAGCCTCACCGACCGGCTCGAACAGATCAGCAGCGCCGTCAACAACCTGCCGCAGTCGCTGTCGCTCGCCTCGCTGGAGGAAAAGGTCCGCACTCTTGCCGGCGCGGTCGACCGTTTCGCCAGCCAGCAGACGATGCGCGGCGGCGAAACGCTTGCGATGATCGACGAGCGGTTGGACGAGATCTCCCGCGCCATCGTCGCCTCGACAGTGGCGGCGCAGGCCAATGCCTTCGATCCGGAAACCTTTGGCCGCATCGAGAAGCGGATCGCCTCGCTGGCGCAGCAGATCGAGGAAGTCGCGCAGTCGCGCCCAGGCGCCGAGGTCATCGACCGCCTCAATTTTCTGTCCAGTCGGGTGGACGAGATCGCCGGACGCGCCAACCTGCCGGAGCAGGCGATGGAACGTCTGGGCAAGCAGATCGCGCTCATTACCGACAAGATCGACCGCACGCCGGCAATGCCCGACGCCGACCATATCTTCCAGGGCCTGGAGCAGCGCTTCGACGCGCTGTCCTCGCTGCTCGAGCGCCGCCAGGGCGACGCGATCGAGCAGAGCAACATGCTGTTCCGCGACCTCGAGCGGCGGCTGGACGAAGTCGCCGACAGGCTCGACCAGCGCATGCAGCAGGACGACAGCGCCGGTATCATGGAGGCGATCGACGCCCGCTTCACCGCGCTTGCCAAGCGCATAGAGACGCGCACGCCAGATCCCGCCAACGACTTGGCGATCCGCGGCCTGGAAAGCCGGCTCGAGGACATTTCCAGCCGGCTGGAATCGTCCGCCGCGCAGGTCGCCGGCATCGATCCGGCACTGATCCGCAGCCTGGAGTCGCAGGTGACCGCCCTTTCGGCGCATCTGTCGCAGCCGAGCATGCCGCTGCCCGACTTCGAGGACATCAGCCCGCGCCTCAACGAGATCGAGAGGTCGCTGGCCGGCACCCGCGATTCCATCCTCAGCGTCGCGCGCGAAGCGGCGGAGAACGCCGTCCGCTCGCTGGCCGAATCGGGCTCCAGCAGCGCTGCTGCCAACGCGGCCGCCGTGGGCGGGCTCGCGCAGGACCTGAAGACGCTGGAAGCGCTCACCCGCCGTTCCGACGAGCGCAATTCACGGACTTTCGAGGCAATCCACGACACGCTGCTCAAGATCGTCGACCGGCTGGGCTCCCTGGAGGCCGGAGAGCCAAGCGAAGCGGTCAGCGAACTCGTCGACCCGCAGCCCGGCGCCAAGCGGACCGCTCGCGCCGGCAAGATCGCCGTCCAGGACGCGCCGTCGATGGATATCGACCAGCCGCTGCCGCTGGCCGGAGACATTGACGATCTCGACACGCACGCCGCCTCGATCCTGCGCAACGAGCCGGTTATGCGAAACGAAACTGTTGCGCGCGGCGAACCTGGCCCGCGCACGCCCGCCGAGGCCGCGGCGGCGGCCGCCATGGCCGCGCTCGGATCGGACGCGATTGGCGAGAAGGCCGAGAAGACCGGCCGCAAGAAGTCGATGTTCAGCGGGCTGGCGCGTGCCTTCAGGGGCAAGAAGGACGAGGGCACGCCACCGCTTGCCGGCTCGGCGTCGGCCGGCGACGTTCCGACCGTCGATATCGACGAACCGCTCGATCCCAAAGCGGCCAACCGGCCGCTGGAGCCGGGCTCCGGCGCGCCGGACCTCAACGCCATCATGAAGCGTGTGCGCGACGAGCGCGGCGGCCAGCCGGCCAAGCGCAGCGAAACCGACGCCGCCAAATCCGATTTCATCGCCGCCGCCCGCCGCGCGGCGCAGGCCGCCGCCGCGGAGGCCGACGCGCTGAAGCGACAGTCGACGATGACCGGTCCGGTGAAGGCGCTCAGAATCGGCGACCTGCTAAAGGCGCGGCGCAAGCCGATCCTGATGGCGGCCGCCGCGATCATGATGGCGCTGGCCGGACTGCAGCTCGGCAAGGCCTTCTTCGCCGATCCGGCGCCAGTCGCCAGCAACAACGCCGCGCCGACCGTCTCCACACAGACGGTCGATACCGCGTCGCTCAATACCGCAAGCGCGCCGAAGGCCGACGCGGACGCCGCAAAGCCTCAGAGCGCACCGGAGCGTGTCGTCAGGCAGGCCGAGCCCGCGAAGGACGATCCAACGCCACAGGCCGCCGCCCAGCCGTCCGGACCCGAGATGCCCGCGGCCGCGGCGCCAGCCGAACCGGCTCCTGGCCCGGCGGCGCTCTCTGCGCCGACACCGTCGGCGTCCGCGACGCCGTCCGAGCCGGTCGTCCCGGCCGTGAACGCACCGGCCATGGACACGGACGCGGATGCACAGCCGATGACCAGCGCGCCAACGACCGGTATCCCGGCGGCCGGCACGCCGGCGGCAGGCACGTCAGTGCCCGGTGCTCCGGCTGCCGGCGCTTCTTCGGCCAGCGCGCCGGCTGGCACGGCCGCGGAGACGACGGGCACGGTCCCGCCGGCCGACAGCCAGACGGCAATTTCGGCCGCCAAGGTCGACATCCCGACCGAGATCGGCCCGGCGGCGCTGCGCGACGCGGCCGCAGGCGGCGACGCCAAGGCGCTGTTCGAGATCGGCTCGCGCTACGCGGAATCGCGCGGCGTGAAGGAAGACATGGCGGCGGCCGCCAAATGGTACGAGAAAGCCGCCGAACTGGGCTTCGCGCCGGCCGAATACCGCATCGGCAATTTCTACGAGAAGGGCATCGGCGTCGCACGCGACATCAAGAAGGCCAAGACCTACTACCAGCTCGCGGCGGAACAGGGCAACGCCAGCGCCATGCACAATCTGGCGGTGCTGTTCGCCATGGCGGCGGACGGCGTGACCGACAATGAATCGGCGGCGCACTGGTTCCAGGAGGCGGCCGACCTCGGCGTCAAGGACAGCCAGTTCAACCTCGGCATCCTTTCGGCCAAAGGCGTCGGCATGAAGCAGAACCTGGAGGAATCCTACAAATGGTTCGCCCTCGTCGCCAAGACCGGCGACAAGGACGCCGCGTCCAAGCGCGACGAGATCGCCAATGCGTTGAGACCCGAGCAGCTCGAACGGGCCCGCGCCGCGACGGAACTGTGGAAGGCAAAGCCGCTCAACGCGGCCACCAACTCGGCCGACATTCCGGAATCCTGGCAGGACAGCACGCCGCAGACCACCGCCGGCATCGACATGAAGAAGGCGGTGAAGAACATCCAGCTTATCCTCAACAAGAACGGTTATGATGCCGGCGGCGCCGACGGCGTGATGGGCGGCAAGACCAAGAACGCCATCATGGCCTTCCAGACCGACAACAAGATGAAACCGACCGGTGAGATCGACGCGCCGCTCGTCAAGGCACTGCTGGCGCGCAAATAGCGGCAGGCGCGTCGCTTCCGCGACGGCTTGCCACAGATTTGCCTGTTAACTGATTGAGATGGTTTTTGTTTCGACGCGATGGCGGGGTCAACCCCCCGCCATCGCGTCGGCGCAAGAAAAAATTGGCTTTTCGGTGCGAAACTGCTGGGGACGGCGGCATGCGCCGATTGGCAAACTGATCGAGACAGACGGGTGGGCATCTATCTCCCGATCGCGGAAATTTCCGTCAACGTCTTCGTGCTGCTGGCGATGGGCGCGGCGGTGGGTTTCCTGTCGGGCATGTTCGGGGTGGGCGGTGGCTTCCTCATCACGCCGCTGTTGATCTTCTACAACATCCCGCCGGCGATCGCGGTGGCCACCGGCGCCAACCAGGTCATCGCCTCCTCCTTCTCCGGCGCGCTTTCGCACATGAAGCGCGGCACGCTCGACTTCAAGCTCGGCGGCGTGCTACTTGCCGGCGGCATCGTCGGCTCGACCGCCGGCATCTTTGTCTTTGCGCTGCTGCGCCGGCTCGGCCAGTTGGACCTGTTCATCTCGCTGCTCTATGTCGCGCTGCTCGGCACCGTCGGCGGACTGATGCTGGTCGAGAGCGTCAACGCGCTGCGCGCCACCCGCAGCGGCGCGGCACCGGTGCTGAAGAAATCAGGCCAGCACAACTGGATCCACCGGCTGCCGTTCAAGATGCGCTTCCGCGCCTCGAAGCTGTTCGTCAGCGTCATCCCGGTGCTTGGGCTCGGCGCGGCGATCGGCTTCCTGTCCTCGATCATGGGCGTCGGCGGCGGCTTCATCATGGTGCCGGCGCTGATCTACCTGCTCAAGGTGCCTACCAACGTCGTCATCGGCACCTCGCTGTTCCAGATCATCTTCACCTCGGCCTATACCACGCTGGTGCATTCCACCACCAACCAGACAGTCGACGTGATCCTCGCCTTCCTCTTGATGGCCGGCGGCGTCGCCGGCGCGCAATATGGCGCCAAGGCGGGCCAGAGGCTGCGCGGCGAGCAGCTGCGGGCCCTGCTTGCGCTGCTGGTGCTGGCGGTTGCCATCCGCCTGGCCATAGACCTCTTCGCGACGCCGCCCAATCCCTACTCGCTCTCCGCCGCGGGCCTGAGCTGATGGCGGGGTCGAGAGCGTTCGCAGCAACCGTTTCGCTTCTGCTGTTCCTCGCCCTGTCGCCGGCGACGGCGCAAACGCCGCCGCCCGCCGAGGGCATCCAGATCGGCCTGTCGACCGACGCGATCTCCATCACCGCCGGCTTCTCGGGCGCCGATCTCACCATCTTCGGGTCGCTGGAAAATCCCGACCCGCTGGTGTCGCGGCAGGGGCGCTACGATGTCATCGTCGTGCTCGAAGGGCCGCCACGGCCGGTGGTCGTGCGCCGCAAGGACAGGGTGCTCGGCGTCTGGATCAATCTGGAATCGGAAACGTTCGAAAACGTGCCGGTGTCCTATTCGGTCGCCACGACGCGACCCTTGCAGGACATCGCCGACCCGACCAAGTACAGGCAGCTCTCGCTGGGCTCCCAGAACCTCTATATGAAGCCCGCCGACGAGACCGAGAGCCCGGCGACGATCGAGGAATTCACCGCAGCGTTGCGCGAGCGCAAGACTGCGACCGGCCTCTACAGCGAGAATGTCGGGGGCGTGCAGTTCTTGTCGCAAAGCCTGTTCCGCGCCACGGTGCGTCTGGCGCCCAACATTCCGGTCGGCACGCACAAGGCGCGCGCCTTCCTGTTCAAGAGCGGCATGTTCGTGAAGGAAAGCTCCGCCCAACTCGAAATCCGCAAATCCGGTTTCGAACAGTCGGTCTTCCGCGTCGCGCATGACTATTCCTTCCTCTATGGCGTGTTTGCCGTGTCGCTCGCCATGCTCACCGGCTGGCTCGGACGCATCGTCTTCCGCAAAGATTGACATCACGGGAAATGGGAAGACCCATTTTCCCGTGAAAAGAGGGGTTCCCCTTTTCCTTGTCATGCGATAAACCGCCGCCTCCCAGCCCAGGGGGTAACCACACAATTCGGCAGAGCGGGGTAGTGTGCTGAGAGTTCTGCAAATTCGCTGAGAGAGGGCGGTCATGGCAGGCTGGTGATTGTTCACGTCACCTGATTCCCGCGAAGGAACGCCACCATGACCAAGATCGAAGATAAATCCGCCATAGCTGCCGTCAAAGACATTCTGCTTTCGAACCCGGATGGGCTGCACGAAGTGATCCGCGCAGTGATGCAGGAGGTCCTCGAGGCCGAGATGGACGAGGCGCTGGGCGCTTCGAAGAGCGAACGGACACCGGAGCGGCTCGGCTATCGCTCTGGGTATTACGGCCGCACGCTTGTCACCCGTGTCGGCAAGCTGGAGCTGCGGGTTCCGCAGGACCGGCAGGGGCGCTTCTCCACCGAGCTGTTCGAGCGCTACCAGCGCTCCGAGCGGGCCTTGGTGGCGACGCTTGCCGAGATGTACGTGCAAGGCGTGTCGACCCGCAAGGTCAAGGCGATCACCGAGGAGCTGTGCGGGCATGCCTTCTCGGCCTCGTCGATCTCGGCCATCAACAAACGGCTGGACGAAAGCCTGAAGGCCTTTGCCGAGCGCCCGCTTCAAGAGCCCTTTGCTTACCTCGTGCTCGATGCCCGCTACGAGAAGGTGCGCGAGGCCGGCATCGTCATGAGCCAGGCGGTGCTGATCGCGGTCGGCATCGACTGGGACGGGCGGCGCCAGATCCTGGCCGTGGAGATGGCCAATCGCGAGAGCCGCTCGGCCTGGAAGGACTTCCTCGTGGCGCTCAAGGCGCGCGGTCTCAGGGGCGTCGAACTGGTCGTGTCCGACGACCATGCCGGCCTGGTCGCGGCGATCGGCGAGGTGATTCCGGAAGCGGCCTGGCAACGCTGCTACGTGCACTTCCTCAGGAACGCGCTCGATCACCTGCCGCGCAAGCACGGCGACGACTGCCTGCAGGAGCTCAGATGGCTCTACGACCGGCGCGACCTCGCCGAGGCCAAGGCCGATCTCGCCGCGTGGCTTGCCAAATGGTCGGGCCGCTATCCGCGGCTGACGACGTGGGTGGAGGAGACCATCGAGCGCACGCTGACCTTCTTTCGCCTGCCGCGCCAGCACCACAAGCACCTGAAGTCGACCAACATGCTGGAACGCCTCAACGAAGAGATCAGGCGCCGCACCTATGTCGTGCGCATCTTTCCCAACGCCGAAAGCTGCCTGCGCCTGGTCAGGGCGCTGGCCGTCGAAACCAACGAAAACTGGATGGAGGCCAACCGCTACATCAACATGGACGACCTGCGCGAGCACAAGAAGCTCGCTCTGCGCCAAGCCGCATGACCAGCCTCATGGCCGCCCCTTTTTGCAGAACTTGACGCACACAACCCAGAGCGGTCCGGCCATCCGGATGACGGCGCGTCTTTTGACGCCGGCAATGCGCTGCGATGAACCAATGACAGGAGGCTGCGATGCAATCAGCATTCGGCGGCATCGATTTCGGCACGTCCAATTCCACGGTGGGCGTGATCCGAAACGGCCGGGCACGACTGGTGGCGCTCGAGGGCGAACAGCCCACCCTGCCGAGCGCCGTCTTCTTCAACTTCGAGGACGGCCATACCTATTTCGGCCGCCGCGCGATCGCCGACTACACCGACAGTGTCGAGGGCCGGCTGATGCGCTCGCTGAAAAGCGTTCTCGGCAGCTCGCTCGCCAACGAGAAGACGCGCATCAAGGCGCGGCTGATCGGCTTCACCGACATCATCGGCTTCTTCATCAGCCATTTGAAGACGCGGCTTGAGGAGGATGCCGGCGGCCCGGTCGAACGCGTCGTGCTCGGCCGCCCCGTGCAATTCGTCGACGACGATGCCGAGGCCGATGCGAAGGCGCAAAGCGAGCTCGAGAAGGCGGCGCGCGCGCAAGGCTTCAAGCACATCGCCTTCCAGTTCGAGCCGATCGCGGCCGCGCTGGACTACGAGCAGAACGTCGCCCGCGAAGAGCTGGCGCTGATCGTCGACATGGGCGGCGGCACCTCCGACTTCTCGGTCGTGCGCGTCTCGCCGGAGCGCGCCCGCTCGGACGACCGCAAGGGCGACATCCTCGCCAATCGCGGCATCCATATCGGCGGCACGGATTTCGACCGGCTGCTCAGCATCGCCCATGTCATGCCCGAGCTCGGCTATCTGACGCCGACCAAGGACGGCAAGCGCAATCTGCCGGCGAGCTATTTCATCGACCTCGCGACCTGGCAGCGCATCAACCTGGTCTATACCGCCAAGGCGATGTCCGACCTGAAGCAGATTCGCTTCGAGGCGGAGCGCGCCGATCTGGTCGGCCGCTTCATCCACATCGTCGAGCATCGTTACGGGCATGCGATGGCCGGCCTGGTCGAACGGGCCAAGATCGCGCTGACCGACCAGTCCTCGGCGGAGGTGAAGGTGTCGCTGCCCGGCGCGCGCTTCGCGGCCGAGATCACACGCGCCGGCCTGGAGGAGACGATCGGCGGCGACATCGATCGGGTGACCGCGACGGTCAGGCAGACAATCGCCGACGCCGGCGTTCCCGCTTCCGCCATCACCGCTGTGTTCCTCACCGGCGGCTCGACGGCAATCCCGCTGGCAAAACGGCGGATCCTTTCGCTGGTGCCGCAGGCCTCCGTCATCGAAGGCGACATGTTCGGCTCGGTCGGGCTCGGCCTGGCGCTGGATGCGCGGCGGAAGTTTGCCTGAGCGGCAGTATTGCCGCAAGTTAGCTGGGTGCATCCGGTAGCGGCGGCATACCCAGGAGATTGGCCAAAACGCCCGTCTCTTCGTCATCCACGGGCGGAGCAAGGAGCGAAGCGACGCGGCGCAGACCCGAGGATCCATGCCGTGACTTCAGAGCGCTGCCACGGTGCAGAATTCTGCTCCGCCGCGCCCCTCGCCCGGGGTAACGGCATGGATCCTCGGGTCTGCGCTCCGCTTCGCGTCGCTCCGCCCGTGGAAGACGACGTTCGGAGGCTTCAGCCAATCTCGAACGTTTGTGATGAGCATCCCAACAATGCAGCCCTGATGCTGCCCGGGCTCAGCCAACCTTCCCGCCCAAATGCGCCTTCAGCGCCATCTGGGCGAGGCTCGCCTGCCGGTCGCGGTGGGTGATCATGGCGAAGTCGCGCTTCGGCAATTCTACCGGCACAGACCTCAGGCTGCCCTCCGTCAGGGAGCGTGCGACGACGAGCTCCGAGATGATAGTGGCGCCGGCGCCGGCCTCCACGGCCTGACGCACCGCCTCGTTGCTGGGTAGGACGAGGAATATCTGCAGCTCCGCCGGCGAAACGCCTTCGCCGCGCGCGAAATCCTCCAGCGCCTCGCGCGTGCCCGACCCGCCTTCCCTGATGATCCAGCGCAATGCCCTGATGTCGAGGTTTCCCGCCGGGGTCGTCGGAATTTCGGGGTGCGAGCGCGCCACGACCAGCATCATGCGGTCCTCGTCGACCGTGGCGCGCCGCAGGATGTCGGATTCGGTGCGGCCTTCGACCAGGCCGAAATCGGCCCTGCCGTCCAGCACATTGGCCTCCACCTGCCTCGTGTTGCCGATGGTGACGCTGAGGCGCACCGCCGGATAGGCTTCGTGGAACGCGGCCAGGCGCCTCGGCAGCCAATAGCTGGCGATGGTCTGGCTGGCCGATATCGACAGGCTGCCGGTGATGGTTTGCGAGACGTGTTCCAGCACATTGTGGGCGGCGGCCGCGCGCTCAAGGACGGCCTTGGCCTCGGGCAGAAAGCGGTGGCCGGTCTGCGCAAGCTCGATGTTGCGCCCAACCCGGTTGAACAGGCGCACGCCATGCTGGCTTTCGAGCGCGCGGATGGCGGCAGAGGCGGCGGACTGCGAGATGCCGAGCAACTCGGCCGCCTTGGTCATGTGGCCATGCTCGGCGACGGCGACGAATATGCGCAGCTGATCGAGTGTCATGGGCCAACTAAGAAGCAAAATCGATCGGAATTACAAGAGCTGCTTGTTAGACAGATCAATTGCTTTGTTCTAACTTTTCGCCCAGGCTTGGAAAAAATTGGCCGTTCTGACGCCAAGGTTGGAAATGATCGGGCGCTTCAAATCCCTTTTCGCGCATTGGAGCCGTCGGCTGAGGCGGCAGTTGGCCGGCGAGCGCTATCATCCCGAGCTGCACTATATGCGCGGACCGGGGCCAAAGACGAAGGCCAAGTTGGCGAGTAACGAGAGCATCCGCGGATCATGAGCAGCGGTGCGCCACGCGGCGCCAACTCCGCACCCTCCCAGCAGCCGCTGTCCGACACGCGCGCACCGAAGGAGGGCGACGGCGTCGACACCTCGCCGAACGTCTCCGACCGCATCGCCAAGACCACCTGCTACATGTGCGCCTGCCGCTGCGGCATCGACGTCCACATCAAGGACGGCAAGGTGCGCTACATCAACGGCAACAAGGACCACCCGGTGAACCGCGGCGTGATCTGCGGCAAGGGCAGCGCCGGCATCATGCAGCATTACAGCCCGGCGCGGCTGAGGAAACCCTTGCTGCGCGCCGGCCCGCGCGGCTACGGTGAGTTCCGCGAGATCGAGTGGGAGGAGGCGCTCACCATAGCCTCCGAGCGGCTGTCGGCGATCCGCCGCGCCGATCCGAAAAAGCTCGCCTTCTTCACCGGGCGCGACCAGTCGCAATCGCTGACGGGCTGGTGGGCGAGCCAATTCGGCACGCCGAATTTCGCCGCCCATGGCGGCTTCTGCTCGGTCAATATGGCGGCCGGCGGCCTCTACACAATCGGCGGCTCGTTCTGGGAGTTCGGCGAGCCCGACTGGGACAATACGAAATACTTCATGCTGTTCGGCGTCGCCGAGGACCATGATTCCAACCCGATCAAGATCGGCCTCGGCAAGCTCAAGGCTCGCGGCGCCAAGGTCGTCTCGATCAATCCGTGCCGCACTGGCTACAACGCCATCGCCGACGATTGGATCGGCATCAGGCCGGGCACGGACGGCTTATTCGTGCTCGCCCTCGTCCACGAACTGCTCAAGGCCGGCCGCATCGATCTCGACTATCTGCTGCGCTACACCAACGCTGCCGTACTCGTGATCCAGGATCCAGGTGCAGCAGATGACGGCTTGTTCGTTCGCGACGACGCCGGCGATCTACTCGCCCTGGACAGGGTGACCAAGCAACCGGTCAAGGCTACCGACCCCGAAACAAAACCGGCGTTGACTGGAGACTATACGGTCAACGGACGCCGCTGCACGCCGGTGTTCCAGCTCATCGCCGACCGCTACCTGCACGAAAACTATTCGCCGGATGTCGTTGCGGGGCGCTGCGGGGTCGGCGCCGATACGATCCGCCGGATCGCGGCGGAACTGGCGCATGTCGCCTTCGAGCAAACGATCGAGCTGCCGGTCGCCTGGACCGACTGGGCGGGCCGGCGCCACGAGACGATCAAGGGACGGCCTGTATCGATGCATGCCATGCGCGGCATCTCGGCCCATTCCAACGGTTTTCATAGCTGCCGCGCCATCCACCTGCTGCAGGTTCTGCTCGGCACCGTGGATGTGCCCGGCGGCTTCCGCTTCAAGCCGCCCTATCCCCGTTGCGCGCCTCCGGGGCCCAAGCCCGCCGGCAAAAACGTCCGACCGATGACGCCGCTCGAGGGCATGCCGCTCGGCTTCGTTTGCGGCCCCGACGATCTGCTCGTCGATGGGGCCGGCCGGCCTACCCGCATCGACAAGGCCTATTCCTGGGAGGCGCCTTTGGCGGCGCACGGCCTGATGCATAGCGTCATCCGCAACGCCTGGGCCGGCGATCCCTATCCGATCGACACTCTGATGATGTACATGTCGAACATGGCGTGGAACTCCTCGATGAACACCGTCGAGACGATTCGTATGCTGACCGACAGGGACGAGGACGGCGCCTACAAAATCCCCTTCATCATCTATTCCGACGCCTATTACTCCGAGACCGTGCCGTTCGCCGATCTGGTTCTGCCCGACACCACCTATCTCGAGCGGCATGACTGCATCAGCCTGCTCGATCGGCCGATCAGCCATGCCGACGGGCCGGGCGACGCCATCCGCCATCCGGTGGTGCAGCCGGACCGCGACGTGCGGCCGTTCCAGTCGGTGCTGATCGAGCTCGGCGCGCGGCTCGGACTGCCCGGCTTCGTCACCGACGACGGCTCGGCGAGATACCGCGACTATGCCGATTACATCGTCAACCACGAGCGCGCGCCCGGCATCGGCCCGCTCGCCGGGTGGCGCGGCAAAAACGGCGGCGCGATCGGCAAGGGCGAGGTCAATCCGGACCAGTTGCAGCGCTACATCGACAATGGCGGCTTCTGGCACCACGATTTTTCCAACGACCAGCGCTACTACAAGATGGGCAATCGCGCCTATCTCGACTTCGCGGTGCAGATGGGATTCATCCCTAAGGCCGAACGAACCGTCTTCCAGCTTTACTCCGAGCCGATGCAGCGCTTTCGCCTCGCCGCACGCGGCCATGGACAGCTGCAGCCGCCGGAGGCCGAGCGCGGCCGCATCGAAGCCTACATGGATCCGCTGCCCTTCTGGTACGCGCCCTTCGAGGACGAGGCCGTCGATCTGCAAAGATATCCATTGCATGCACTGACGCAGCGGCCGATGCACATGTACCATTCCTGGGGTTCGCAGAATGCGTGGCTGCGGCAGATCACCAGCCAGAACCGGCTGTTCGTGCATCGGGAAACGGCCGGCAGACTTGGCCTTGCCGACGACGACTGGGTGTGGATCGAGAGCATCAACGGCCGGGTGAAAGGCCAGATCAAGCTCATCGACGGCGTGAACCCGGACACGGTTTGGACCTGGAACGCGATCGGCAAGCGGCGCGGCAGCTGGGGCCTGCAGGACGATGCCGCCGAGAGCAATCGCGGCTTCCTGCTCAACCACATCATCGGCGACCAGACCGCGGCCGACGCCAACGGCAAGCGCTACTCGAACTCCGATCCCGTCACCGGACAGGCGGCATGGTTCGACGTGCGTGTGCGCCTCGTCAAATGCATGCCCGAGGAAGCCGGCTTCACCGAGCCGCAGTTCGAGCGTTTTGCCCAACTGCCAAACGTCGAGCCGTCACCGGATGTGCTTCGCTACGGCGCCGCATTCCGCATGAAAAGGGAGGCCGCCGAATGACCTGCCTACCCGCCCGGACCGACAAAAAGCTTGGCCTGGTCATCGACCTCGACACCTGCGTCGGCTGCCAGGCCTGCGTCACCGCCTGCAAGGAATGGAACACTGGCGGCCACATGGCGCCGCTGACCGACACCGATCCTTATGGCGGGCATGCCGACGGCGTATGGTTCAATCGCGTTCACGCCTACGAGCACACGACCGAGACGGGCGGCCGCACGGTGAATTTTCCGCGCTCTTGTCTCCACTGCGAGCAGCCGGCCTGCGTCACCGTCTGCCCGACGGGCGCCTCCTACAAGCGCACCTCGGACGGCATCGTGCTGGTCGACGAGGACAAATGCATCGGCTGCAAGCTGTGCAGTTGGGCCTGCCCTTATGGCGCGCGCGAGTTCGATACGGATGTCGGCGTGATGAAGAAATGCACGCTCTGCGTCGACCGCATCTACAACGACAATCTGGCGACCGAAGATCGCGTGCCGGCATGTGTCGCCGCCTGCCCGACCAGCGCCCGGCATTTCGGCGATCTCGGCGATCCGGCCTCGGCGATCTCGCGGCTTGTGGAGGAGCGGGGCGGCGTCGACCTGATGCCGGAACTTGGCTACAAGCCGACCAACAAATATCTGCCGCCGCGCGCCCTCAGCGAACACGCGGCGAAGGTCGATGCGCCGGCGCTGGAGCCGATCCGGGCGGAGGGCGGCTTCCTCGGCTGGATCGACCGCATGCTTTCGAATTAGCTTCGCCCCATCATGCATCCCGCTTTCTCGGTCGTCTTCTTCACCACCGCTACCGGGGCCGGCTACGGCCTGCTGGCGCTGCTCGGCGGGCTCGGCGGGCTGGGTTTCATCCAGCCCGAGTTGTGGCTTGGCTTTGTCGGCATGGCGCTTGCGCTTGGCCTGATCATAGCCGGCCTGCTCTCCTCCACCGGACATCTCGGCCGGCCCGAACGCGCCTGGCGCGCCTTCTCGCAATGGCGCAGCTCCTGGCTGTCGCGCGAAGGCGTGGCGTCGGTCGCGACCTTCATCCCTGCCGGGTTGTTCGGCATCGGCTGGGTGTTCTTCGGCCGAAGCGGCGGCTGGGTTGCGGTTGCTGGCCTGCTGACTTCAGCCGGCGCGATCACCACGGTCGGTACGACGGGCATGATCTACGCCTCGCTGAAGCCGGTCGCGCAGTGGCACAGTCCCTTTACGCTGCCGGCCTATTTCATCTTCGCGGGCATGACAGGCGGCGTGCTGCTCAACGCCCTTCTCCAGGGTTTCGCCATGGATTCGACGGCGGTGCTGACCGGCGCGCTGCTTGCCTCGCTTGCCGGCTGGGCCTGGAAGCTCGCGACCTGGCGGCATAACGACCGGCTGGAAATCCCGACCACCGCCAACACGGCGACGGGGCTGGCGGGCGGCACGGTGCGGTCGATCGAATGGCCGCACACCGAAGAAAACTACTTGCTCAAGGAGATGGGTTTCCGCATCGCGCGCAAGCACAGCGCCAAGCTGAGGCGGATCACGCAGGCGCTGGCCTTCGCGGTGCCGGCCATCTTGCTCGTTATCGCCCTTGTGTCTCCGCGGCCAGTCGCGGCCATAGCGTCGGTCCTCGCCGCCATTTGCCAACTCGCCGGTATGCTGGTCGAGCGCTGGCTGTTCTTCGCCGAGGCGAAGCACACGGTCACGCTTTACTATGGCAGATAGAGGCGGCTTTCAGCCGGGCCGCAGCATAGAGCCGGAGATCGCAAAGATGCGCTCGGTGCCGAGCATATAGGCAACAAGCGTTTCCAGGCGGAACAGGCCGGCATAGGCGCGGTCGAGCACGTTGAGCGAGCCGGTGTAGGCGCCGAAGGCCGGCATGATCATGCGGCCGCCATCGCCGGCAAAGCAGCGCCGTCTGACCGAGCGGCCGCGCTGTACGATGCGGGCGCAAGGATGAAGATGGCCGGCGATCTCGCCTTCCACCCGCAGCTTCGAGGGCTCGTGGCGAAAGAGCAGCGAGCCGATGGCGAGTTCCTTCACCGTTTCGCCCGGCAGGTCGGCGGGCGCCTCGGGATCGTGGTTGCCGGCAACCCAGAACCAGTCGCGGCCGGCCATCATTGCCTCCAGCCGCTCACGGAAGCTCAGATGCATGCGCTCGGCACCGCCGCCGTCGTGGAAGGAGTCGCCAAGGCTGACGACGATCCGCGGCTGATAGTCGGCGATCACCGCCTGCAGCTTGAGCAAGGTGGCGCCGGTGTCGTAGGGCGGGATGAGCGCGCCGCGCCTGGCGAAGGACGAGCCCTTTTCGAGATGCAGGTCGGAGACCGCGAGCAGCCGCAGATCGGGGAAATAGAGCACGCCGCGCCGGTCGCAAACCGCGCGCTCGCCGGCGATGCCGACAAGGTCGGCCTCGGCGATCAGCGTTGCGCGCGACAGCGAAAAATTCATCCCCTCTTGGCCCTCTCTCAGCCCGTCACGCTCGGCCGCCCATGGCTTCCTCGACCAGATCGGCGGCTTCCATCAACAGCGTGTCGTTGGCGCCGCCATTAACCGATTCCTTGCCGATCTCCAGCATCACCGGCACCGCCAGCGGCGAGATCTGATCGAGATGCTTATGCATGATTCGACCGCGCACGCGCGAGAGCATCTCCCCAAGTCTGCTGACATCGAGCAATCCGGCCGAAGCGTCGGTGCGCGTCGCCTGCAGCAAGATATGGTCCGGCTCGTGGCTGCGCAGCACATCGTAGATGAGGTCCGCCGAGACCGTCACCTGGCGCCCGCTCTTTTCCTGGCCGGGATAGCGCTTCTCGATCAAGCCAGCGATGACCGCGCAGGTGCGGAAAGTGCGCTTCAGCATCCAGCTGTCGTTCAGCCAGGCCTCCAGATCGTCGCCCAACATGTCCTCGTCGAAAAGCGCGGCCAGCGACGGCTTCTTCGCCTTGAACAGCGCCGCCATGTCGTCCAGCGCCCAGACGGCCAGTGAATAATCGGTGGCGACGAAGCCGAGCGGCCTGGCATGCGCGCGCTCCAGCCGGCGCGTCAAAAGCATGCCGAGCGTCTGGTGCGCCAGCCGGCCCTCGAAAGGATAGGCGACCATGTAGTGCCGGTTGCCGCGCGGAAAGGTCTCGACCAGAAGGTCGCCGCGCTTCGGCAGCACGGACTTTTCCTTCTGCAGCCGCAGCCAGTCCGCGACCTGCTCCGGCAAAGCCCGCCAGCGGTCGCTGTCCGCCAGCATGCCGCGCACCTGCTCGGCGAGATAGGTCGACAGCGGGAATTTGCCGCCGGCGTAGGACGGCACGATGATGTTGGCGCCGGCGCCATTGGAGACGACGCATTCGTTCTCGCGGATGCCCTCGAAGCGCAGCACCTTGCCGGCGAACAGGAAATTGTCGCCGGGCCGCAGCGTCTCGGCGAAATATTCCTCGATCTTGCCGAGCACCGGCCCGCCGCGACCGGCCATGCCGCGGCCCTGCCGGACATAGCGGATATTGAGCTCCGGCATCTCGACGATGGTGCCGACGTTCAGCCGGTATTGCTGGGCGACGCTCGGGTGCGAGATGCGCCAGAGCCCGTCCTTGTTCCGGCGGATGCGGGCGTAGCGCTCATAGTTCTTCAGCGCGTAGCCGCCGGTGGCGACGAAGTCGATGACGCGGTCGAAGGTCTCGCGCTCAAGCGCCGCGTAAGGAGCGGCACCGCGCACTTCCTCGAACAGAAGATCGGCATCGAACGGCCCGCCGCAGGCGACGCCCAACACATGCTGAGACAGCACGTCGAGCGCGCCCTTGACCAGCGGCGGCGTGTCCTGCGCGCCGAGATAATTGGCGTCGAGCGCGGCGCGGCATTCCAGCACCTCGAAGCGATTGGCCGGGATCAGGATCGCCTTCGACGGCTCGTCCATGCGGTGGTTGGCGCGGCCGATGCGCTGCGCCAGCCGGCTGGCGCCTTTCGGCGCGCCGACATGCACGACCAGATCGACATCGCCCCAGTCGATGCCGAGGTCGAGCGTCGAGGTGGCGACGATGGCGCGCAGCGCATTGTCGGCCATCGCCTTCTCGACGCGGCGGCGCTGGCCGACATCGAGCGAACCGTGATGCAACGCTATCGGAAGAGAATCCTCGTTCGCCCGCCAAAGCTCCTGGAACAAAAGCTCAGCCTGGCTGCGCGTGTTGACGAAGAGCAGCGTCGTGCGATGCTCTTTGATCGCCTCGTAGATTTCGGGGATGGCATAGCGGGCCGAGTGCCCCGACCACGGCACGCGCTCGCGCGAGTCGAGGATGGAGATGTCGGGCTTGGCGCCGCCAGCGACAGTGATGAGCCCGGCCATGTCGCCTGCAGGATTTTGGCCAACCAGCCAGCGCCGCAATTCGTCCGGCTCGGCGACCGTCGCCGACAGGCCGATGGTCTGCAGCTTGGGAACGAAGCTGCGCAATCGGGCCAGGCCCAGCGCCAAAAGGTGCCCGCGCTTCGAGGTGACGAGCGAATGCAGCTCGTCGAGAACGACATAGCGCAAGTCTTCGAAGAAGCGCTTGGCGTCGTTCGAGGCGATCAGCAAGGCGAGCTGCTCGGGCGTGGTGAGCAGGATGTCGGGCGGTACGAGCTTCTGCCGCTGGCGCTTGTGCGAGGGCGTGTCGCCGGTGCGCGTCTCGATCGTGACGGGCAGCCCGATCTCCTCCACCGGCTTGCCGAGATTGCGCTCGATGTCGACCGCCAGCGCCTTGAGCGGCGAGATGTAGAGCGTGTGGATGCCGCGATGCGCTTCGCCGGGCTTGCGGCGCGGACGCTTCGCGAGTTCGGTGAGCGAAGGCAGGAAGCCGGCCAGCGTCTTGCCGGCGCCGGTCGGCGCGATCAGCAGCACCGATTGCCCGCTTTCGGCCTTGGCCAGCAGCTCGAGCTGATGGACGCGCGGCGACCAGCCCTTTGCGGCGAACCATCTGACGAATGGCTCGGGCAGCAGGACGGCGGCATTCTGTTCGGCGAGGCGCGGCTGCTCTGTCACGTGCCAGAGGTAGCGCGACGCAGCGCGCTCGCCAAGAAAAATCGGAACAAAAGGGGATCGCGTGATTCTTCCTTCCCCCCTTGTGGGGGAAGGTGGATTGCCGCGCAGCGGCAAGACGGATGAGGGGTGTTCCAGCGAAATGAGACGCTGGCTTTCCCTGGAGCACCCCTCATCCGACCTCGCTTCGCGAGGCCACCTTCTCCCACAAGGGGAGAAGGAGAAGCTGGCGCTACGGCCTCCTGAACCCCGTGGGGCCGCCATAAAGATAGCCGATGCGCTCGACCGCTTCCTTCAGCCCCTCGCGCGAGACCAGCATGGTGTGGCCGTTGGCGTGGATCATGTCCTTCGCGTCCGTCATGATCGCGACGTGACCTTTCCAGAAGACGAGGTCGCCGCGCTGGAGCCCGGAGAAGTCGACGCCCGGTTCGAGCGGCGTGCCGATCGATGCCGCCTGCATGTCGGAATCGCGCAGCACATCCTTGCCGGTCATGCGCATCGCCAGTTGCACGAGACCGGAACAGTCGATGCCGAAGCCGGAAACACCGCCCCAGAGATAGGGCGTGCCGAGGAAGCTTTCCGCCACCGTGACATAGTCGTCTGCCAGCTCCGCGATCGGTCTGAGATGGCGAGCGATGATCGCCTGGCCGGAAGGCAGCAGCGCGTAGTGCGTGCCGCGCGTCTCAGTGGAGCCCGCCACCGTCACCGTAGAGCCCATCGACAGTTGCCCGCCGATCGGAAAGCGCAGGTCGGGGCCTGGATAGAGAAAGGTGCGGGGTACGCAGACGATATGGGTCGGGGCTTGCTCACGCGTACCAACCACGTTGTCGGCGACATAGCCGACATAGCCGTCACGCTCGGCCTGCACCCAGGCCCAGCCTTCCGCGTCCTCGAAGACAAGCACATCGTCTCCGAACAGCGCCTGCGTGTTGACGCCGGCACCGGGGCGCGGCGCCTTGCGCAGGTCGGCGACGGAAGCCGTGATCCGCGCCGGGCGGCCGGCGACGAAGCGGTCGGCGGCGACCTCGCCTTTCAGCCTGGCATCGGCAAGGTCGGAACGGAAAGCGTGAAGGCGGGCATCCCTGGCAGTCAAATCGGCAATCCAGTCAACTTTGGTGATCGGTCAGATGGGCAGTTCTTGCGCTTTGGCGACGATACCATCGCCGAAGCGCTCGACAAAGAGCGCGCCTTCGACCGTGCGCCGGATCAGCACGTTGCGCCTGTCGGCCTCGTCGCGGTGGCGCGAGACCAGCTTCAGCGCGCCCATCGTGTCGAGCGCCCTGGTGATGACCGGCTTGGTGACGTTGAGCCTGGCGGCAAGGCCGCGCACCGTGTGCGGCGGTGGATCGAGGTAGATGGTGAGCAGGATCGCCGTTTGGCGCATGGTGAGATCGGGCGCGCCGTCGCGCACCTGCGACAGCAACACCTGCTGCCACAGTCGCAAGGCCTGGCTCGGGCGCATCGAGATCGACATCCGCCCAGCATGACGGTAAATTGTTTCGCGTCCGTTTCAGTCCAGGCGTTTTGCCGGCTTTTTTGCCAGGCGCTCACCCGAACCGTGTCGCGATGATGCGCTCCAGCGCGCGAATACCTTGCGCTTCGCCGCCCGTCAGTCCGTGCGGACGATCGGCGGGGTTCCAGGCAAAAATGTCGAAATGCGCCCAGACGGGCGTTTTTTCCACGAAGCGCTTGAGGAAGAGAGCCGCGGTGATCGATCCGGCAAAGCCGTCCGTGGTGACGTTGTTGATGTCGGCGACCTTCGAGGAAAGCTTCGCGTCGTAGGGACGCCACAGGGGCATGCGCCACAGCGGATCCTCGGCTGCAAGCGAAGCCGCCGCCAGATCGGACGCCAGCGCCTCGTCGCCGGTGTAGAAGGGCGGCAGGTCAGGGCCAAGCGCGACGCGCGCCGCTCCGGTCAGCGTCGCCATGTCGATCAGCAGGGACGGCTTCTCCTCGTCGGCGAGCGCCAGCGCGTCGGCCAGGACCAGCCGGCCTTCCGCATCGGTGTTGCCGATCTCGACCGTGATGCCCTTGCGGCTCCTCAGAACGTCGCCCGGCCGGAAGGCGTTGCCGGCGATCGAATTCTCGACCGCGGGGATCAGCACGCGCAGCCGGACATTCAGTTTCGCCGCCATGACCATCGACGCGAGACCCAGCACGTTTGCGGCACCGCCCATATCCTTCTTCATCAACAGCATGCCCGACGACGGCTTGATGTCGAGGCCGCCGGTATCGAAGCAGACACCCTTGCCGACCAGTGTCACCTTCGGCGCATCGCCCGGTCCCCAGCTCATGTCGATCAGCCGCGGCGCGCCGGCCGAGGCGCGGCCGACGGCATGGATCATCGGGAAATTCCGCGCCAGGAGATCGTCGCCCTTGACGACGGAGACGTCGGCGCCATGCGCGGCGGCCAAGGTCTGGACGGCCTCCTCCAGCTCACCCGGCCCCATGTCGCTGGTCGGCGTGTTGACGAGGTCGCGCGTCAGGAACACGCCGTCGGCGATGCGACGGATGTGCGCGGCGTCGGCGCCCGGCGGCAGCGCGAAGCGCAATGCCTTGCCGGGCTTCTTGCCGTAGCGGGTGAAGACGTAGCCGCCGAGGACGAGCGCAAGCGCCGCAAGATCGGGCGCAGGCAGGTCCTGGGCAAAATACCATTCGCCCTCGGGCAGCGACCGCGCCAAGGCGCCGACGGCAAGCTGGCTCTCGCCGTCGCCGGTGCCGAACAGCGCACCGGCGAGAGCGCCACCCTCACCGGGCAGGATCAGCGTCCGGCCCGCCTCGCCGGAAAAGCCATTGGCTCGCGCCCAAGCGATGACGGACGGCGGAAGGCCCGCGCCGTCGAGACCGTCCTTTCCCAGCAGATAGACTGGCAGGGCGGCTTCCGGCTTCTGGTCAACGAGTTCGACAGGCATTCGATGGTCTCCGAATAGGTAAAGCGCGTCGCGCAGAAACGGATTTCAGGCGACGCGCTTTAAGTCTTTGTTTTGATGCATGTCGTTGTCCCAGAACCGCTGCACACTTGTGGGCGACATGCAATGGCGAGTCAGCTTCTTAACGGTCCGTTAGGGTTAACAGAATATTTCTGCGGGAGGGAAGACCGGCCAGCCAACGGCCGCACAGGATGGAGACCAGGTGCAAATGCCGATCAATGCGCCGAACGTGAAAGACAAGCGTCTGGTGACCACGGCATTGGTGGTGGCGCTGGCGGCCGGCATCGCGGGCTGCAGCAGCACCAGCAAGTTCACCACCGGCTCCATTTCCCGCTCCGACGGCAGGCCGCTGGAAACGATGTCGGCCGGCGAATTGCACAGTGCCACGACCAGGCTTGGCGAATCCTACGCCAGGAACCCGAACGACAAACGCATCGCCACGAATTACGCGGCGGCGCTGCAGATGGATGGCGACGCCGACCAGTCGCTGGCGGTGATGCGCAAGCTCGCAATCGCCTACCCCAAGGACCGGGACGTGCTCGCCGCCTACGGCAAGGCGCTTGCCGCCAACGGGCAGTTCGAGCCGGCGCTCGATGCTGTACGCCGCGCGCAGACGCCGGAATATCCGGACTGGCGCCTGGTGTCGGCGGAAGCCGCCATCCTCGACCAGATGGGACAGCGGGACGAGGCGCGTCAGGATTACCGAAAAGCGCTCGACCTCAAGCCCAACGAACCTTCCATCCTCTCCAATCTCGGCATGTCCTACGTGCTCGAGGGCGATCTGCGCACAGCCGAAACCTATATGCGCTCGGCCGCGCAGCAGCCGAACGCCGACAGCCGCGTGCGGCAGAACCTGGCGCTGGTCGTCGGCCTGCAAGGCCGCTTCGACGAAGCCGAGAAGATTGCCTCGCAGGAGCTTTCGCCGGAACAGGCGCAGGCCAATATCGCTTATCTGCGCCAGATGCTCGCCCAGCAGAATGCCTGGAGCCAGCTCAAGGATCAGGACAAGGACAAGGCGAAGGTCGCGACCAACTGACCGCGGCTGCGCCGCGTCAAGCCCCGCACCAGACAAGGGAAAGCCGCGCGGCTCCCGCCACGCGGCTTTTGTCATGACCTAAAGCGCGTCGCGATCTTTCAGATTCGCCCCATGCACTTTAGGTTTTTGATTTTACGCATGTCTTGGTCGCGAAACCGGTTCCCGCTTCGGGGAGACATGCTTTAGACAGCTTCGCCTATTGACTGCTGGAGCTGTGCTGGTCGCCGAAGATGCCGCGCTGGCTGACCTGGATGCCGGCGGGACCCAGGATGATGGCGAACAGAACCGGCAGGAAGAACAGGATCATCGGCACGGTGAGCTTCGGCGGCAGCGCTGCGGCCTTCTTCTCTGCCGCGTTCATGCGCATGTCGCGGCTTTCCGAGGCCAGCACGCGCAGCGCATGCGCCACGGGCGTGCCGTAGCGTTCCGCCTGAACCAGGGCCTGGGACACCGACTTCACCGATTCCAGGCCGGTGCGGCTCGCCAGGTTCTCGTAGGCTACCTTGCGGTCCTGCAGATAGGAGAGTTCGGCATTGGTAAGCACGAACTCCTCCGCGAGCGCCACGGACTGGGCGCCGATCTCGTCGGCGACCTTGCGAAGCGCCGCCTCCACCGACATGCCGGACTCCACGCAGATCAGCAACAGGTCGAGCGCGTCCGGCCATGCCAGCTGGATCGACTGCTTGCGCTTGGTCGCGCGGTTGTTGACGTAGAGGATCGGCGCATAGAAGCCGCCATAGGCAACAAGAACGCAGACGAACAGCTTGATGAAAGCCGGCTGCTGCGCCAGACCGCCGAGCAGGAACAGGTAGATCGCCGCGAGCGCAAATCCGATGAAGGGCAGGATCAGGCGGAAGAACAGGAAGCGCGTCAGCGGATTCTGGCCGCGGAAGCCCGCCACCTTGAGCTTCTGCAGCGTGCCTTCGTCGGCAAGCGCGCGCTTGAGATCCAGTCGCTCGACGATGTTGCGCATGCCGATCGACTGCTCCTCGCGCAACCCCTTGCGGCGGCGGTCAGCCTCGTTGGCAAGGCGCGCACGCTGCTTGGAGCGCAGCTCGTCGCGTTCGAGCGCCACGGTTTTCATGCGCGCCTTGAGCTGATCGCCGCCGAGCGCGGGCATGAGCGTGAAGACGGTCGCAAAAACCGCGATGCCGACCAGGAGCGCGATAAGGAAGGAAGGATCGGTTAGCGTCTTGACGACCTGGTCTGTCATTGTATCCGCGTCCCTAAACTTCGAAATTCATCATCTTGCGCATCACCACGATGCCGATCGACATCCAGACGCCGGAACAGCCGAGGATCAGATTGCCGACACTGGTCGTGAACAGCGGCATGATGTAGTTCGGGCTCGAAAGATAGACGAGAAAGGCGACGACGAACGGCAAGGCGCCGATGATGACGGCCGACGCTTTCGCTTCCATCGACAGCGCCTGCACCTTGGCCTTCATCTTCTTGCGGTCGCGCAGCACGCGCGAGAGGTTGCCAAGCGCCTCGGAGAGATTGCCGCCGGCCTGCGACTGGATCTGGATGACGATGCCGAAGAAGCCGGCCTCGGTGCATGGCATGGTCTCGGACATGCGCAGCGTGGCATCCGGGATCGACAGACCCATCTGCTGGGAATCGACGATGCGGCGGAACTCGGAGCGGACCGGCTCCGGAGATTCGTTGGCGATCAGGCGGATCGCATCGTTCAGCGGCAGACCGGATTTCACCGCGCGCACGATGATGTCGAGTGCGTTCGGGAACTCCTCCAGGAAAGCCTTCACCCGGCGCGTGCGGCGAAACGAGACGAACCAGCGCGGCAGGCCGAGGGCCCCGGCCAAGAGCGCGCCAGGCAGGATGAGCAACGGCGCTCCGGCGAGATAGGCAAGGAAGGTCAGCGCGATGCCGCAGATCACCGAGTACATGTAGAAGCGCTCGATGGGAACCGTCATGCCGGCCTGGCGGATCTGGGCCTTCAGCGGCGGCTTCTTGATGTTGCGGTCGCTGGTTTTCTGCTTCTCGTCGAGCTGCTTGAGCGAATCCTGAAGGGTCTTGCGCCGCCTGACCGCTTCCGCGGCCCGGTCGCGCGTAGCCTTCACCACCGACCGGTCGGTCTCTGCCGTCTTGATTGTTTCAAGCCGCTTGCCGGCCTGCTTTTCGTTGTCGATGCGCGTGAACAGGAAAGCATAGGCCATCGCGCCGGCGCTGAGGCCGGCAAGCACGACGAAAGCCAGAACCGTGGTGTCAATTCCGAACATCAACCTTGGCCTCTACGCCTCCAGATGCACTAGAGCGGTTCAGCTTTCGTAGAATCGCTGACCTGCTCTAAATATTTGTTTTCAGGCAATTCCGGACGGAAAACCGCTATGCACTTTTCCGGGAATTGCTCTAGTCAGCACGTTTCTCCATGGCCTCGAGCGCACTGGCGAGACGCTGCTCCTCGCCGTAGTAGCGGGCACGGTCCCAGAAATGCGGCCGGCCGATGCCGGTGGAGACATGTTCGCCGATCAGGCGGCCGTTCGCGTCTTCACCCTTGATGTTATAGAGGACGAGATCCTGGGTGATGATGACGTCGCCTTCCATGCCGATCACCTCGGTGATGTGGGTGATGCGGCGCGAGCCGTCGCGCAGGCGAGCCGCCTGGATGATGACGTCGACCGAGCCGACGACGATCTCGCGCACCGTTCTCTGCGGCAGCGAATAGCCGCCCATGGCGATCATCGATTCAATACGGTTCAGGCATTCGCGCGGACTGTTGGAGTGGATGGTTCCCATCGAACCGTCATGGCCAGTGTTCATCGCCTGCAGCAGGTCGAACACTTCCGGCCCGCGCACCTCGCCGACGATGATCCGTTCGGGCCGCATGCGCAGGCAGTTCTTGACGAGGTCGCGCATGGTCACCTCGCCCTCGCCTTCGAGATTGGGCGGCCTGGTTTCGAGACGAACCACGTGCGGCTGCTGCAGCTGCAGCTCGGCCGAGTCCTCGCAGGTGATGACCCGCTCCTCGCGATCGATGTAGTTGGTCAGGCAGTTGAGCAGCGTCGTCTTGCCCGAGCCTGTGCCGCCCGAGATGACGACATTGCAACGGACGCGGCCGATGATCTTGAGGATCTCGGCGCCTTGCGGCGAGATGGCGCCGAACTTGACCAACTGGTCGAGCGTCAGCTTGTCCTTCTTGAACTTGCGGATGGTGAGCGCGGTGCCGTCGAGGGAGAGCGGCGGCGCGATCACGTTGACGCGCGAGCCGTCGGGAAGGCGCGCGTCGCAGATCGGGCTCGATTCGTCGACGCGGCGGCCGACCTGACTGACGATGCGCTGGCAGATGTTGAGCAGCTGCTGGTTGTCGCGGAAGCGGATGCTGGTCGGTTCGACCTTGCCGTTGACCTCGATGTAGACGTTCTTGGAGCCGTTGACCATGATGTCGGCGATGTCGTCGCGGGCGAGCAGCGGCTCCAGCGGTCCATAGCCGAGCACGTCGTTGCAGATGTCCTCGAGCAGCTCTTCCTGCTCGGAGATCGACATCACGAAATTCTTGATCGCGATGATGTCGTTGACGATGTCGCGGATTTCCTCGCGCGCGCTTTCCGGATCGAGCTTGGCGAGCTGCGACAGGTCGATCGTGTCGATGAGCGCGGAAAACACCTGGCTCTTGGTGTCGTAGTAGGTTTCGCTGCGCTCGCGCTGGACCCTTCTCGGCGGCTCTGGCGCCATCGGCGGCGCCTCCACCGGACGGCGGGCGGGCGTCGGGGCAGGCATGCCGGGCACCGACGCGGCCGACCGATCGAGAGCCATCGTCCCGGTCGGACCGGGAGCGGCGGGAGGAGGTGCTGGCGGACGGAATTCGGGAGCTGCCCGGCTGCCGTCGTCTGTGCCTCGTTTACCAAACATGATCGACTACCCGATGCCGCTCTGCCAGCGTCACTTCTTGTTGCGCGAGAGCTTGCCGAGGATGGAGCTCAGGCCTGCCCTCTTCTTCGCCTTGATCTCGCTGCGCCCGGTCAGCACATGCGCGATTTCATTGATCGTGCCCACGACCGGACTCTTGGCGTCCATCTCGCCAAGCATGCGGCCGTTGTTGGCCGCGTTGCCGAACAGCAGCGGCTCGAAATTGATCACCGCCATCGGTGTGATGCCGAGCGGTTCGGAAAAATCCGATGCGGCGATCTCCGGCCGTTTCGGAACGCCTGCCTGGTTGATGATCAGCTTCGGCGGCGGGTCGTTCGGACGCAGCCGCTTCAGCATGTCCACCATATTCTTGGTGTTGCGAAGATTTGCCAGCTCGGGCGTGGCCGTGATGACGATCTCGTCGGCCTTGATCAGCGTGCTCTTCGTCCAACCGCTCCAGATATGAGGAACGTCGAGCACGAGCAAAGGCGCGCTGCGCTGCGCCGTTTCGATGACCTGGGAGAAGGCGTCCGGATCGAAATCGTAGACGCGCTCGAGCGTGGACGGTGCCGCCAGCAGCGACAAATGCTCGGCGCACTGCGCGAGCAGGCGGTCGAGATAGACTTCGTCGACGCGCTCGGGCGAAAACACCGCCTCGGCGATACCCTGCGCGGGGTCCTGGTCGAAATTGATGTTGGCGGTGCCGAAGGCGAGGTCGAGATCGGCGACCACGACCTCCGATTTGAACAATGACGATATCGCCCAGGCGACATTGTGGGCGATCGTCGAGGAGCCGACGCCGCCCTTGGCGCCGATGAAGGCGATGGAGCGGCCGATCGGATCGGACTCGGGATCGACGAAGATCGACGACACGACGCTGACGATGTCGGTCATCGATACAGGCGCGATGACATATTCGGAAATGCCGGAGCGGATAAGCTCACGGTAGAGGCCGACATCGTTGTAATGGCCGATGACCACGACCTTCGAGGAAGGATCGCAATACTCCGCGAGTTGAGTGAGCTGCTCGAGCAGCTGTTTCGGCTCGCTGCGCGATTCCAGCATGATCAGGTTGGGTGTCGGCGCCGACTGGTAGAATTCGATCGCGGTGGCGATACCGCCCATATGGACCTTGAGATGGGCCTTGGCCATGCGGCGATCCTCGCCGGCACGCTCGATGGGATTGGCGACACCGTCGGTCTCGCAGAAGGCCTGGATCGAAATGCGCGGCACCGGGCGCAGCGCCTGCATTGCGGCGATGTCCTGTTGCGAGAGATCGCCGGTATCCGAGGGCGTGTCGTAGGCAAGATTGCTCATCGTCATGCTCTTTCCGCCATCCGGCGCGGCTCAGTACGTCACTTCCGAATTGCCGAGGAACTCGTCCGAAATGCCTCTGGCGCGATAGACATCGATCACGTTGCTGCGATTTTCGGCGTCGATGTCGGACTGCTTGCGCGGCCCCAGCAGATCGTTGGGATTGGCCATCTGGGCGGCAAGGTTGTTCTGATAGGAGCAGCCGAAATCGGCGTAATGCTTGTTCTCCGACGTTTCCGTAAGGTCGTTCGGCCAACGCCCGCATTTGTCGGTCTGAGCTTGCACGGCGACGAAGGCGACGCGGACAGGCGCCGAGGCTTCAGGCACGGCGGACTGGTAAGACGTCATGACGATCCGGTTACGCTTCACACCGGCAGCCATGGCAAGCCGGGCAAAGTCGCGGCTGGCCGCCTGGGCGGCAAGCTGGTTGGCGGATCCGACGGGAGCCGCAATCGTCAGTGCCGGGGCGGCGCTCCTGTCGTAACCGTCGAGGAAGCCGAGCAGCGCGTCGCGTTGCGAACCGGTCATGCCGCGATCGCCGGCGCCGACCGGAAGGTCGATCTTCTGGTTCTTCTCGGCGATGACGATCGGATGATTGGTGCGGTAGTCGTCGGGAATGGAGCCCACCGTAATGCTGTCGCGATGGAAGTTGGCGCATCCGGCGAGCGATGCCGCAAGGGCGATCGCCAGGACAGGGACCGTCCGACGGAAACGTCCGCGGCCACATGTTGCCGCCGCGATCGTCATGGCCTTCGATGCTGACTGAGACATGTCCGCTTTCCCGCTCATTTGTAGATGAAACCGACGACGCCGTGGTAACGGCCGGCCGGCCTGTCGGTCTGCATGGTGCCGTAGACGCGATTGACGCGGCCGAGGAACATGCCGGCGCCGTCGCTCGGCGGGTTGAAATTGTCATCCGGCTTGGCAAGGTCGTTGCGCGCCACCGGTCGCGCCAGGTAAGGCGTGATGATGATGACGAGCTCGCTCTCGTTGCGCACGAAGTCGCGGCTGCGGAAGAGCGCGCCGAGCACCGGGATCTTGGTCAACCCAGGCAATCCGTTGACAGCCTGCCTGACGTCGTCGCGCACGAGACCTGCAATCATCATCGAGCCACCGGAAGGCAATTCGACCGTCGTATCGGCCAGACGCTTGCGCAGCGACAAAGCGTTCATGCCGGGGCTCGTGACGCCAGAAGAGAAGGACGCTGAGCCTTCGGTCGTCGGCTCCGAAACGGCCGTCCTAACCTTCAGGCTGATGCGGCCCGGTGACAGCACTACTGGCTGGAACTCCAACCCGATGCCGTATTCGATCTTCTCGATCGAATAGGTCTTCAGGCCGGTCTGGTTATCGTTGGAGACATTGGCGGAGACGCCAGTCACCATGTTGTATTCGCCGCCGACCTTGAAGGTAGCCTTCTCGCCGGAGACAGCGGTGAGCGTCGGCTCGGCAAGCGTCTTCATGACGCCGGCCGATTCCATAGCATTGATATAGGCCTGGATCGAAGACGTTCCGACATTGAAGCCTGAATTGGACAGTTGCTTGCCGAGGCCGGTGAAATTGTCGCTGACCGCGCCCCAGGTTATGCCGTTACTGCCGCCGCTGCCGATCATGTTGACGCCAAGCTGCTTCATCACAGAGCGGCTGACTTCGGCCACCGTCACCTTCAGCGTGACCTGATCGTCGCCGATGATCTGCAGCAGATTGACGATCTTGGAGACCCGGCGCTCCTGGTCGGGGTTGTTGATGTCGACGCCGCCATTGGCCGATCCGCCGGCGGCCGTCTGCGAATATTGGCCGGTCGTGGCTTCACCGCCCGAGACGAAGATGGTCGCCAGGTCGACGGCGCGCTTGGCATCGAGCGGCGTGTCCACCGTACCGGTGAGGATCACGTTGTCGTTCAGCAGCTCGACCTTGATCTCCGATGTCGGCAGGAAGCGCTTGAGATAGTCTTCCAGTCCGGCGACGTCGCGCTCGACCGCCAGGTCGAGGCTGGCGATCTGCTCGCCATTGGGGCCGAAGACGAAGATGTTGGTCTCGCCGACCGCCTTGCCGAACAGATATATGCGGCGCGCCGTGCGCGTCACCGCGTCGGCGACCGCCGGATTGGCGACGAGGATGTCGTAGGCGTCGTTCGGCAGATCGATGACCACCGACTTGTTGAGACCGAGCTTGACGCGCTGCGTGGCGACCGAGGCCGTCACGCCCGCCGACCTGTTCGCGGCCTTGGCCTCGACGAGGCCTGGCGCATTGGTGCCGAGCAGGAACAGGCCGATTGCCGCTGCCGCCATGACGGGCAGTTTGCCGTTTAGCCTCATTTCCTTGCTCCCACTTCGGAAACTTCGCCCGACTTGATCAGCCGTACCGTGCCGCGCCGGCCGTTGCCGTTCACCAGGTAGTCGGCCTCGCCCAGGTTCTTCTCATTCGTGTCCACGATCGGACGCAGCGCCAATGTCAGGCGGTCCGCCATCTGCTGCGCCACCGTGATGATCTCCGCCTGCTGCGGCGTCAGTTCCAGCGTCGCGGTCTGGCCGACCCTGGTCTTCTTGCCTTCTTCGTCTTCCTGGATGGTCTGGTCGATGGCCAGGACGCGGATGTTCTTGAGGATGGTCTCGGTGTTGAAGCCGCTGCCGCCGTTACCGGTGTCGGCGCGCCGGGTCATGATGACGTCGACGAAATCATTGGGCAGGATGAAGCCGCCGGCCGACGTGTCGGCCGATATGGCGGTCGCGACGGCGCGCATGCCGGACGGCAGGATCGACGACATGAAGCTCTGCCCTTCGCCGACCAGCTTGGAGCGCCGCAACGGCTCGCCGGTATACATGGCCACGCGCGCCACCGAGCCCTTGAGCTTTTCGGCCGCGTCAGGTTCGGCGGCACGGGTGATGAAATTGGCGTTGACGCCGCTGGCCGGCCACTGCTCCCAGTTGATGTTGTCGCCGAGCTGGCTGCCCATCGCGACATCGCCGGAAAGCACCAAGACATCCTGCAGCGCGATCGCCGGTTGCTTGGGAGCGTCGACAACGACCCGAGGCGGCGGCGCCACCACCATGTTCTTTGCGACATAACCCGCGCCACCCGCCGCGGCCACTGCCACGCCCAGAATAATCAGTCGGGATGCTGGCATTCGTCCGAACCCTTCGCCTCAAGGCAAACCACCTAGCCAGGCCGGACTTTGCAGCCGCAATCGTCAAAACAAGGTTAATGCAATGCTTACGATCGTGATTAATTTAAGGTTTACTCAAATTAGACGGAACCGCTTGCCGTTAACGAAAAAAGGCGGCCAAGCCGCCCCGAGAAGCCTGCTGCGAACCAGTTAAAGCGCGTCGCGCTGAAACATATCCAGACGACGCGCTTTAAGTCCTTGTTTTGATGCATGTCGTTCTCCCAAAACCGCTGCGCACTTTTGGGCGACATGCATTAGGCGGTGAGCCTATCCAGCGCCCAGACCATCAGCGGAGAATCCGGGAAGGTGAGAAGCCCGCCGAGACCAAGTGCCACGCCATAGGGAATGCCTGCGCGCTCGTCTGCGAAATGGCGCAGGAAACGGTTATGGCCGGTGTAGGCCGCGAGCGGCGATTTCCGGTAAGCCAGAATGGCAATCGTCAGCAGGCCGCCGATCAACGTCGAGGTTACCAGGTAGCCGATGAGATTGATGTTGAGCCCCATCCATACTGCGGTCGCCGCCAGCAGCTTGGCGTCGCCGCCGCCCATGCCGCCGAGCGCGAACAGGCCGAAAGTCACCGCCAGCACCAGGGCACCGGCCGCGAAATGCCCGCCATAGGTTGCCCAGTCCATCCCGGTCAACGGAGCCACCAGAGCGAATGTCGCCAGAAGCAGCACAGGCACGCGGTTGGCGATCGTCATGGACAGTGTGTCGGAGATCGCCGCAAACAGCATGCAGAAAGGAAAGACGACGAAGATCGCGGCTTCAAGCATGGACGACGGACCCGCACGAAAATCGACGCCAGCCTAGACTCGGCGAATTAACGATTGATGCAACCGGACACTCAAATCGTCCGGTTGCATAGAAAAGGGCCGCCCAAGAGCGACCCTTTTTCCTTTCGAAACGCGCGATTTTATCAACCACGCGGCTTGCCGGCGTCTTAGTTGCCGGCGCCTTCAAGCTTGTTTGCAATGGCGATGAACTTGCTGTTCAGGGCACTGCCAAGCTGGCCGGCGCCGACCATGATGGCGAGCGCGATGAGAGCGGCGATCAGACCGTATTCGATGGCGGTCGCGCCGGATTCGTCCTTCGCGAAACGTGCAATGAGGTTAGACATTCGAGAGCTCCTACTCCACGTGTTACAGCACTTCCGTCAACTTCTCTTGCCGGTTGATCGGATGTTGCGAATTTAGGGAGAAGCCCTTTCAATCGGCTTAATAAATACCCTTACCGATTCCTTTCCGGGGGCGAACCCGTTGCTTGGTTAACCGTGACCTAAGCGTCGAAAGGCGGACCGACGGGAAGAAAAAAGCGCGGAGAAGCGGCCACGCGCTGCTTTGCTAAAACAGCGTATGCTGCTGGCTCATGGCTCTCGAGTCGACCAATCCTTATCGCAGCCATGCAGCGTTTAACCGTCGGTTCACCAATTTCGTTCATGTTCCGTTGAACAGTCTGCCGCTCCGGAGCGCCTCAATGACCTTGTCGAGATCGCCATTTCCAGTCGTCGCGCTGCTGGCAGTTGCCGCTTTCGTCGTGCCGGCCAGGGCCGGCGCCGGCATCGAGGTCACCATGAATCAGGCAAAGATCGTCAAGTTGTCGCGTGCCGCCGACACGATCGTCATAGGCAATCCGGCAATCGCCGACGCCGCCGTGCAAGACGCCTCGACGGTCGTCCTCACCGGCAAGGGTTTCGGCGTCACCAATCTGGTCGTGCTCGACTCCGATGGCAGCCCGATCATCGACGAGCAGGTGACGGTCGTGCGGCAAGCCGCGTCATCGGTGCGCATCTACAGGCGTGCCGAAGTCCAGACAATGTCCTGCACTCCCTATTGCGAAAGCTCGTACAAGAGCGAAGCTGAGAAAACGTCCGAGACCGAAATGAACGCCGGCCATTGAGGGCCGACGCCGGCAAGCGCCGCGACGTTAATGGCGGGTTAAAGGTCGTCCGTCGAATTTAACGCTCATCCAAACCGGGCCTCAATGGGTTTTTCGCTATGTTGCCGCCGGCATTGCAAGGGATCGGCAGGAACGGGACATGAGCAAGGATCCGACACCCGAGGGCGGCATGGACGGCAAGGCAAGGGCAAAGTCTCGCCATGGCTTCTTCAGCGACAGGCGCGGCAGCACAGTCATAGAGTTCGCGCTGCTTGCCATGCCGTTTGCCCTGTTAGTCTTCGCCATCCTCGAAAGCTGCATCTCGTTCGCCGGCCAGGAGGTGATGGCCAACATCACCGATGACGTCGCGCGCCAGCTCAGGACCGGGCAGCTCAAGAAGGCGAATGTGACCGAAGCCTCGATCAAGCAGCAGATCTGCGACGGGATGGCCATCATCGTCACCGGCAACTGTCTTGAACGCCTGCAGGTCGACCTGCGTGAGTATCCGACCTTTGCCGACGCCGCCACGGCGAGCTTCAAGATCGTGAACGGCCAGATCGTGCTGACGCAAGGCACGAACTCAATGCCTTTCGGGGTATCACCCGGGCTGGCGGAAACGAAGAACATGCTGCGTGTTTTCTACAAATGGCCGGTCATGACCGATTTCCTGGCCAAGCAGATGGCCAACATAGACGGCGACACGCTGCATTTCGCGTCCGTGACTTGGCAGAACGAACCATTCGACAATTGAGACTGCTCGGCGGCTGAGACTGCGGCGGGTGGAGGTAAAATGTACCGTGCGGGGGCACACTGGGGAATTTCGGCCATTGCGGCGAGGCTTTTCCGCGATCGCCGCGGCGTCGCGGCAATCGAGTTCGCGTTCATCGCGCCGGTGCTGCTCATCATGTATTTCATCACGATGGAAGCCTCGCAGGCGATCGAGACCAGCAAGAAGGTCAGCCGCATCGGCAGCATGGTGGCGGACCTCGTCACGCAGCAGACAACGGTCACGAAAGCGGATCTCGATGCGATCATGAAGATCGGCACCTCGACGCTGCAGCCCTACAACCGCTCGACGCCGACGATCATCATCACCGGCATCCAGATCAGCGACCAGGCGTCGCCCCAGGCAAGGGTGGCCTGGTCGCGCAAGCTCGCAGGCACCACCTATAGCGCCGACGCAAAGAAGGACGATCCCACCACCGTTCCGTCGACGCTGAATATACGCAACACCTTCCTCGTGCGGGTGGAAAGCGACCTCGGCTACGAGGCGATGATCACCTGGTCGGCCGACGAATCGAAGGCGCTTGGATTGACCTCGGTCTTCAACAAGATACCGATGGGCGAGACATACTATCTGAGGCCGCGCCGCGGCCCCACGGTCCCCTGCACCGACTGCTGAGGGATTATTCCCGACCGCCCGCTTCCCGTCGCACGATGGCCAGCGCCGTTGCATAGTCCTTCGACACGGCCAGCTCGAATCCGCCGGAATGCGTCGATTCCAAAAGATCGTAGACGTCCGGCGTCAGCGACTTGAGATTGGTCAGAAACACGGCGAGCCGGCGCTTGGCTTCGGCATCGAGATCGCTGCGCACGGCGTGAGGTCCGTATCGCAGCGGAGCCGAGGTCCATAGCACCCGAAGCGATGTCTTCGGGACGCCGGCGGCCTCGAGCCGTACGATCGTGCCGCCCGTGTTGGTAGGCTGGCCGTCGGCGTCGACAGGCTCCCAGCCGAACAGGCCGTCGGCTTCACCGTCGCCGAGCATCGCCTCGGCCGCGGTTGCCGAAGGAGCGCGCGCCAGGAAGGATGAGTCCTCCGCGATCTTCGCGCCTTCGCCTGAGAGCCCGGTCAGCGGCAGCAGGGAACCGCCGACATTGTCGGCGGGCGCGATCGCGATCCGGTGCGGGGCCATCGCCGCGAGGTCCGGCACTTTGCCGTCGCGCGTCAGCAGCACGGAACGAATGCCGACGGCACCATCGGCGTCGACCGGCGCCACCAGCGGCTCGACACAGCCGCAGCGCTCCGAGGCCGCGGCATAGGCGAGCGCCGAATAGACCGCATATTGCACGCGGCCACTCGCCTGCGCCTGGATCAGCGCCGCATAGTCGCGGGCAACCACGAACTCCACCTTCATGCCGAGAGCGTTCGTATAGGCATCCGTCAAGCGCGCCAGACCGGGAACTGTGTTGCCGCCTCCGGGCTCGGCGACGATGCCGATGCGGAACGTGCCGATGTCGTCGCGCCAGTCGGCGCGCGCCGGCAAGGTCCCCGAGAGCACCGCGAGAGCCGCCGCGCACGTCCTCAACGCCCGGCTTGCCGCGGATTTTCCAGCCTTGCCCATGCTTGCCGCTCTCCCGCCGGCGTTTCGCCCGATTTGCACGACTATGGCGCCAAGCCGTTGCCGTTTGGTTTCCGATTTGCCAACGCCGCCGCGGAAGCTTATGTCTGGCTGCCCGGAGCATGATCCCGAAAAGTTGCAGACTTTTCGGAGACGATCATGCTTCAAAAGCAAAATCCTAGGGCGAGATGGCACTTCATGGCGCGGGCTTTCCTGTTCGTTCTCGATTCCTTCGGCATCGGCGGAGCGGCCGATGCCGAGCGCTATGGCGATGCCGGCGCCGACACGTTCGGGCATATCGCGCAGGCCTGCGCCGACGGCCGCGCGGATCGTGAAGGCTTGCGCAGCGGGCCGCTCGCGGTGCCCAACATGGCCTCGCTTGGGCTCGCCCGCGCAGCGCATACAGCAACCGGACTGGGGCTCGACGCCGACACGCCGCTGCTGGCCTCGTCCTTCCACGGCGCTGCCCAGGAGGTCTCGAGCGGCAAGGACACGCCGTCGGGCCACTGGGAGATCGCCGGCCTGCCCGTGCGTTTCGACTGGGGCTATTTTCCCGACACCGTGCCGGCCTTCCCTGCCGGGCTGACCGACGCGATCATCCGCGAAGGCAAGGTGCCGGGCATCCTCGGCAACTGTCACGCGCCCGGAACCGAGATCATCGAGCGCTTCGGCGAGGAGCATATCCGCACCGGCAAGCCGATCTGCTACACCTCGGTGGATTCCGTGTTGCAGATCGCCGCGCACGAGACGCATTTCGGCCTGGAGCGGCTCTACGAGCTTTGCCTGACGGTGCGCCGTCTGGTCGATCCGCTCAAGATCGGGCGGGTGATCGCGCGGCCCTTCGTCGGCGAGACGAGAGCCATCTTCCAGCGCACCCACAACCGCCGCGACTATGCCGTGCCGCCGCCGGAGCCGACCTTGCTCGACCGGCTGACGGAGCGCGGCAGCAAGGTCATCGCCGTCGGCAAGATCGGCGACATCTTCGCCCATCGCGGCATCTCGGAGGTCCGCAAGGCCGGTGGCAACATTGCGATGTTCGACAAGGCGCTGGGTGCCATGGACGACGCCGGCGAAGGCGACCTGGTCTTTGCCAATTTCGTCGATTTCGACACCGAGTTCGGCCACCGACGCGATGTCGCCGGCTATGCCTGGGCGCTCGAGGCCTTCGACCGCCGGCTGCCGGAAGCGCTGTCCCGCATCCAGCCGGGCGACCTGCTCATCCTCACCGCCGACCACGGCAATGATCCGACCTGGCGCGGCACCGATCACACGCGCGAACGCGTTCCGGTGATTGGCATCGGGCCCGGGTTGAAGGGCGGCGACATCGGGCTCAGGCCGACCTTCGCCGATATAGGCGAAACCGTCGCGGATCACCTCGGCCTTGCGCCTTGCCGCCACGGCACCTCTTTCCTTGCAACGATAGGCGGCCATGCCAGAACTGCCTGAGGTCGAGACGGTCCGGCGCGGCCTGCAACCGGTTCTGGAAGGGGCGCGGCTCGTCAACGTCGAGGCGCGACGGCCAGACCTTCGCTTTCCTTTTCCAGAGCGGTTTTCGGAGAGGCTAGCCGGCAAGACCGTGACGGCGCTTGGCAGGCGCGCCAAATATCTGACGATGCATATCGAGGACGGTCCGGTCCTGATCTGCCATCTCGGCATGTCGGGATCGTTCCGCGTCGAAACCGCCGAGGGCAGCGGCACCCCCGGCACCTTCCATCACGAGCGCTCGAAGAACGGCGCGCACGACCATGTCGTGTTCGATGTCCAGTCGCCGAAGGGCGAGCGGTCGCGCATCATCTTCAACGACCCGCGCCGTTTCGGCTTCATGCTGTTTGCCGAAGGGGCGCCGGACACGCATCCGATGCTGGCGGGGCTGGGCATCGAGCCGGCCGGCAATGCGCTCGACGGCCCCCTGCTCGCCTCGCTGCTCAAGGGCCGCAGGTCGCCGCTCAAGGCGGCACTGCTCGACCAGCGGCTGATCGCCGGGCTCGGCAACATATATGTGTCGGAGGCGCTGTGGCGCGCCGGCCTGTCGCCGTTGCGCGAAGCCGGTACCATCGCCGGCTCCGGCAAGAAAGCGAAAGAGCAATGCGAACGCCTGGCCGAGGCGATCCGCTCGGTCATCGCCGACGCGATCGCCGCCGGCGGATCCTCGCTGCGCGACTATGTCCAGACAGACGGGTCGCTTGGCTATTTTCAGCATTCCTTCGCCGTCTATGACCGAGAAGGCGAGCCATGTCCGAAACCACGCTGCAGCGGCCATATCGAGCGCATCGTGCAAAGCGGCCGCTCGACCTTCTATTGCCGGACCTGTCAGCGGTGAGCTAGACCGGTCTCCGCAACCGAAGCGAGGAGACGATGCCATGGCCTACGAAACCATTCTCGTGGAAACACGCGGCAAGGTCGGGCTGATCACGCTGAACCGGCCGAAGGCCCTCAACGCGCTGAATTCGCAGGTGCTGGCGGAGATCGTGGCCGCGGTGAACGCGTTCGGCGCCGATGCCGGCATCGGCGCGATGGTCCTTACGGGTTCGGAGAAGGCCTTCGCGGCCGGTGCCGACATCAAGGAAATGCAGGCGATCTCCTTCGTCGACGCTTATACGCAGGATTTCTTCGTCGGCTGGGAGGAACTCACGCGTGCGCGCAAACCGATCGTCGCGGCGGTGGCCGGCTATGCGCTTGGCGGCGGCTGCGAGCTGGCGATGATGTGCGACTTCATCATCGCCGCCGACAATGCAAAATTCGGCCAGCCCGAAATCACGCTCGGCGTCATGCCGGGTATGGGCGGATCGCAACGGCTGACCCGTTTCGTCGGCAAGTCGAAGGCGATGGACATGTGCCTGACCGGGCGCATGATGGATGCCGCCGAAGCCGAGCGCTGCGGACTGGTTTCACGGGTGGTGCCGGCCGCCGAGCTCGTCGAGGAAGCGCTAAAGGCGGCGGCGAAGATCGCCGAGTTTTCGCTGCCATCCGTGATGATGACAAAGGAAGCCGTCAATCGGGCCTATGAAACGACGCTCGCCGAAGGACTGCGCTTCGAACGCCGACTGTTCCATTCGCTGTTTGCGCTCGACGACCAGAAGGAAGGCATGGCCGCCTTCGTCGAGAAGCGGAAGCCGAATTTCACCAACCGCTGATGCGTGTCCCCCCAAGATGCGCGGCGGTTGGGAAACGACATGTATGAGACAACGCCCCGGAGAGCGTCGTGCGTTTCGACGCGACGCGCTCCAGGCTGCCAAAAAGACCGCCAAGCGGCGTTGACGCGCCGGAAAAGCTGAACTATAAGCCGCACCAACCGAGGCGGCCCCGTGGCTGCCCGTTTGTTCTTTGCGCCCTGCGGCACCCCGCTGGCGCCCAGCAGATCAGAAGAGAGGCATCATGGCCAACACGTCTTCGGCCAAAAAGGCAACGCGCAAGATCGCCCGCCGCGCGGCGATCAACAAGAACCGCCGGTCGCGCGTCCGCACCTATGTCCGCCAGGTCGAAGAGGCGCTCGCCGCCGGCGACAAGGCCGCGGCGCTGGAGGCATTCAAGGCCGCGGAGCCGGAATTGATGCGCGCCGCAACCAAGGGCGTCATCCACAAGAACACGGCTTCCCGCAAGGTTTCGCGGCTGGCACAGCGGGTCAAGGTGCTGTCGGCCTGACCGACTTCCATTTAGAACCGTTATCCTTGAACCCGGCCGCACAGGCCGGGTTTTTTCGTTTGCCGGCAAGTACTTAAAAAGAACGCGTGCATAACGACGCTCAGGCCGAATTTCGAAGTTGCGAATGTTTTGCCGGCATATACATAATCGCAGATATCGACGCCCGCTGAATGCGGCTATGGCCGTAACTTAGCCTGTCACAAATTCCCGATATTTTTCAATAAGTTACAGACGGTCATCCACAGCTTGTTCAACCTGCGGAGGAGCGGCGGGGGACAAGTAGCTGTCAAGAGAATTATTTCAGAAAATTTCCGAAGGTGTGGCCTTTTTCACATTCGCCGGAAAAGGGTTTGAATCACAATGGCTTTATCAAAATGTGCCGCGACGGCACCTGCTTCGAACACGTCTCCGGTAACCAGATTCGTTAAAAATCAGTTAGACGTGGCCTTGCCCTATCCACAGCGATTTCGGTAATGTCCATTCATCGAAGGGACGGGCACTTGCCCTTGACCCAGCCTGAATCGGCCAGCAAAAAATGGCGGAATTCATGACGCGGAGCAATTCCGCGTGCGGCTTGGTTTGTCTCTTCGGTGGGTAGGGGACTGGCGTAATTGTACATGGCAGTCGACGTTGGGCCGGCGTTTTCGCCGGACGGTGTTGTATTGCCTTGGCATGATCAAGCCGGCTTGCAAGAGCCAGCACAGGTCCCTTGCGCAACGTTGCGACTATATCGCCGGCGGCGGCGATGAAGGCGCGGCGGAAAACGTCGCCGGACCCAGGGTGCAGGAGGCGCACTCCCGGCGGAAAAAGGGTACGAGAAGACAAGGAACTTGATCATGCAAAGCGGCATCGAACGGGAGATAGCGGGCGAACTCCCATTCCCAGCAACTATCGTCGGAGGGGACGGC